>JBEKDP010000041.1:0-11271 GCA_050014295.1 Dehalococcoidia bacterium
AGCGCCAGAGCTGTCTTCGCCGCTTCCAACTACTGGAAGGTCAGCACCGCCGACCTGGCACACGCCGCCGGCATCTCCGAGCCGGCCCTCTACCGCCACTTCTCCGGTAAGAAGGACATCTTCCTCTCCACCCTCAAGGACACCGCCCCCAGGCTTCTCGACGCCTGGCAGCGAATCGCCGCCGACATCGACGACCCCATCGAAACCCTCTGGACCATCGGCCTCAACTACTACGACCACGTCAAGAGCCGTTCCGCCGTGACCAAGCTCCAGTTCCAGGCGCTCATCGAAGCCGACGACCCCGACATCCAGGCCGCGCTGCACCGCAACTTCGTATCCTTCCTGCTATTCCTCACCGACGTGCTCGACGACGGCAAGAGACACGGCATCGTGCGGCCGGATCTGGACAGCGAAGTCTTCGCCTGGCAATTCCTCGGCCTCGGCTTAACTCTGGACGTCTCCTACCTCCTCGGTTTCGGTCGCGACGTGAGCCGCCAGAAGTTCGAGGCCCGCATGTGGCTCTTCCTCGACGCCATCCGCTCGCCCCAGGCCGCGGGCGGGTCTCCGCGCGTTGCCGCCGCCTCCCTCCACGAGCACATTCCCGCCGCCCCGCCGCCGCTCGAGGGCATACCGTCGTGAACGTAGACACCCCACTTGGGAGAGCGGATCGCTCTCTCGGAAAGGAGGGACCCTCGGCCTAAGCTGAAACCGGCATCGATACCCTGCTAATTCAGGAGGTTTGATATGGATTTCAAGTTCACCAAGGAAGAGGAGGCCTTCAGGCAAGAGGTCAGGACCTTCATGAGGAAGGAATGGACCCTGGGCCACATCGACCTGGAGGACCCCGAGATATTCGACGAAGCCCGGAAGTTCGAGAAGAAGATGTCCGACCGCGGCTGGCGCACAATGCACTGGCCGAAGGAGTACGGCGGCCGGGGCGCCTCGCACATGATGCAGATCATCATGCGGGAGGAGATGTCCTACGTCGGCGCCCGCATCATCGACGGCCAGGGCGTCCACATGATCGGCCCCTGCATCATGGTGCACGGCACCGAAGAGCAGAAGAAGCGCTTCCTGCCGCCGATCGCCCACTGCGAGGTCATCTGGGCCCAGGGCTTCAGCGAGCCCAACGCCGGCTCCGACCTGGCCAGCCTCCAACTCCGCGCCACAAAGGACGGCGACGACTACATCCTCAACGGCCAGAAGACGTGGACCTCCACCGGCACCCACGGCGACTGGATCCACGTCATGGCGAGAACCGACACCAACTCGCCCAAGCACCGCGGCATCTCCTACTTCGTCGCCGACATGAAGTCGCCCGGCATCACCGTAATGCCCATCGTCAACATGGCGGGACGCACAAGCTTCACCGACACCTACTTCGACAACGTCCGCGTGCCCAAAGACCAGATGATCGGCGAGGAGAACCGCGGTTGGTACGTCGCCATGACCACGCTCGACTTCGAGCGCTCTTCCATTAGCTTCGCCGCCGAATCGGCGAAGACGCTGGAAGAGATGGTCCAGTGGGCTAAAGAGACGAAGCGGAACGGCAAGCGTGTCATCGACGAGATGGCCGTCCGCCACAAGCTGGCGGAGATGGCCATCGAGATCGAGGTCGCCAAGCTTATCAACTACTACGTCGCCTACATGCAGGAGAGCGGCCTCATTCCCAACTACCAGGCCTCGATGGCGAAGACCTTCGGCACAGAGCTGCACCAGCGGCTCGCCCAAACAGGGATGAACCTGCTGGGGCTCTACGGCGGTCTCGATGCCACATCCAAGTGGGCACAGCTCGATGGGCAGATCAAGTACATCTACCTCTGGTCGGTTGGCGAGACGATCTACGCCGGCAGCAACGAGATTCAACGCAGCATCATGGCCCAACGCGGATTGGGCCTGCCCCGCGAATAGGACCGCCAAAGGGGGCGAGATGAGCTACCAGTTCATCATCTACGAGGTGACAGACGGCGTGGGCGTGATTACCCTGAATCGCCCGGAAAAGCTGAACGCCTGGACGCAGCAGATGGCCATTGAGGTGGCTCAGGCGCTTGCTGGCGCAAACGACGACAAGAGCGTCGGCGTCGTGCTGTTCAAAGGCGCGGGACGGGCTTTCTGCGCCGGCGCGGACATCGGTGAGTTCAAGCTGCGCGCCGACGCCCAGGATGCCGGCATTCACCCGACCGAGCGCGTTGCCAGCGACTTCCCATCGCTCATCCAACTGCTTCATTTCGGCAAGCCAAGCATTGCCGCCATCCACGGTTATGCCATGGGCATCGGCGTAACCCTGCCGATGAATTGCGACATGCGCATCGCTGCCGAAAGCGCGCGCCTGAACACCCAGTTCTTGAACGTCGGACTCACGCCGGAGTTCGGGTCCACGTACCTCCTGCCGCGCCTCATCGGGCTGGCGAAAGCGTGCGAGCTCGTCTACATGCCGCGAACATTCGGCGCGCAAGAAGCGCTGGAGATGGGCTTCGTCAACCGCGTTGTGTCGGACGACCGCTTGATGGAGGAAGCGATGAACGTCGCCTCCATCATCGCCAAGAGGCCTCCATTTGCATTGAGAAAGGCGAAGGAGACCATCTACCGGAATCTCGACAGCGACTACGTCCAAGCCCTTGAACGCGAAACAGCGGTCTTCGCCGAATGCATGTCCACGGTGGAGCACCGCGAGGGGATCAGGGCCTTCCTTGAGAGGCGCGAGCCGGACTTCCAGCGGCCTGAGGTCAGAGGGCAATAGCCGGTCGCCGGCAGGAGGACAACAGTGGATTTTCGAGATTCACCCGAGGAAGCGGCCTTCCGCAAGGAAGTGGTCGACTTCATCGAAAAGGAAGCGCCGAAGCTCGAGCGGGGGACGAAGATCGAGGAGGCGCTCATGCAGGGCGGCCCCTGGTTCCGCAAGCTCGCCGAGCGCGGCTGGATCGCCCCCGCCTGGCCGAAGCAGTACGGCGGCGCCGGCATGAGCCAGGTGGAGCAGTTCATCTTCAACGAGGAGATGGCGATCCATCGCGCCGTGCGCCCGCTGCATCTGATCATCGGCCTGGGCATGGCCGGCCCCACCATCATCGTCCACGGCACGGAAGAGCAGAAGCAGAAATGGCTGCCCGGCATGCTCGCCGGCACCGATGTCTGGTGCCAGGGCTACTCCGAGCCGGAGGCGGGCTCCGACCTGGCCGCTCTCCGCACTCACGCGGTGAAGGACGGAGATGACTACGTCCTCAACGGCCAGAAGATCTGGAGCACCATCGCCCACTATGCCAAGTGGATGATCTGCCTCGCCCGCACTGACCTCGACGCCCCCAAGCACAAGGGAATAACCTACTTCGTGATCGATATGAAGTCGCCGGGGCTCGATGTGCGTGGCCTCACCAACATGGCGGACACTCACGAGTTCAACGAAGTCTTCTTCGACAACGTTCGCGTGCCCAAGGAGAACGTCCTCGGCGAAGAGAACCGCGGCTGGTACGTGGCGATGACCACCCTCGACTTCGAGCGCTCCAGCGTCGGCTCCGCCATCGGCATGCGACAAGAGGTCGAGGAGATGATCGAGTATGCCCTCGCCTACCAGAACGAGCCGATCAGCGCCTTGCGGTCGAACCCCATGCTCCGCTACGAGATGGCGGACCGCCTGATCGAGACGGAAGTCGGGCGCATGCTCTCCTACCGCATCGCCAGCATGCAGGGCCGCGGTCTCATTCCCAACTACGAAGCGTCGGTCCTCAAAGTCTACTCGGCGGAGCTGCACCAGCGCATCGCCCGCACGCAGATCAAGGTGCTGGGCATGTACTCCGCGCTGGCCCCGGGCGGCGAACTTGCCCCCCTGGGCGGCCGCTGGTGCCACCAGTACCTGCGCTCCGTCGGCTACACAATCGAGGCCGGCACGTCGGAAATACAACGGAACATCGTCGCGCAGAGAGGCCTGGGCCTGCCGCGCGACTAGCGCCGCCGCGAGGACGGAGACGGCATGATCGGCACAAGAGCGAGCTTCCAAGCATCCGAGCATGGCACCGAGGAGGACGAACAGATTTGTGTTCTATAAGGGCTGAGCTCAAACCCGAAGAGAGGGCGAAGCTCCTGCGGGACCTGTGGATAGCCCACGACGGCAGATGGTTCCTTAAGATCGCAGAGGAGTTCGGTTTCGATACCGCCAATCGGATCAACCAGGCCATCATCAGATCGATGGGAAAGAAAGAGGCCAAAGAGCTGATGATTCGCACCGGCGCCCGAATCGCGAATATCGATGACGTCAAGCGGTTCCTGGAGATGGGCGGCGATATCTACTGGCCCGAGGAGCACAAGCGCGAGATGGAGGTCATTGGGGACAGCGTCATCTTGGGGCGCGTCCTCCAATGCTACGTGTGGAGCAACGTCAACAAAGCGGGCGGCTTGTCCGCCTACCGCTGTGCCGCCGTCATCCGCTTCCGCGGCTGGGTGGATGCATTTGGCGTTCCCGGAGAAGTCACCGGCTCCAGCGAATGTGACAAGTGCAATGGGAGCTGTGATATCTCCTTTAAGTTTGATTGGTCGGCCGAGAAGGCGGTGCAACGCGGGTAGCCCGCACCGGCGGGACCCCGCGGCCCGCTTCCGAGCGGTCGGCGCGAGTATCTGGCACCAACGTTAGGATACGCCGGACGGTTCGCTGAGAACCGGAACGGCAGGAAAGGAGCCAATGAATGGATCTAGGACTTAGCGAAGAGCAAGAACTGCTACGGAACTTCGCGCGGGACTTCCTGGAGAAGGAGTGCCCGGAGAGCCTCGTCCGCGAGATGGAAGAGGACGAGAAGGGATACTCACCGCAGCTCTGGAAAGGCATGGTCGACCAGGGCTGGCTCGGGCTGATCGTTCCGCCGGAGCACGGCGGCAGCGGCATGGGCTTCCTCGACCTGGTCATCCTCACGGAGGAGTTCGGTCGGGCGCTCGTGCCGGGCCCCTTCCTCTCGACCCAGTCAGGTGGCGCCATCCCCCTGCTGGATGCGGGCAGTGAGGCCCAGAAGAAGGAGCACCTGCCGAAAATCGCCGCTGGCGAGGAGATCTGGACCCTGGCGATGACCGAGCCCTCCGCCCGCTTCGACGCCGAGGGCGTCCAACTGGAGGCGAAGGTCGACGGCGACAAGCTCGTCCTCAACGGCACGAAGTTGTTCGTCCGCGACGCGCAGGTCGCCGACTACCTGTTGGTCGCCGTCCGCACGAAGAAAGGCGCCGCCGCGGAGGACGGGATCACCCTCGTCGCCGTCGACGCCAAGAGCCCCGGCATCAGCTACACGGCGCTCAGGACCATCGGCAGCGACAAGCAGGCCGAAGTGAAGTTCGAGAACGTCGCCGTGCCCAAGGCCAACGTCATCGGCGACATCGACAAGGGCTGGCCGCTCCTGAACAAGCTGCTGCTCAAGGCCGCTGCCCTGGAGTGTGCCTACCTCGTCGGCCTGGCGCAGATGGACTTCGAGATAACGGTGAACTACGCCAAGGAGCGCGTGCAGTTCGGCCGGCCCATCGGCAGCTTCCAGGCGATCCAGCACAAGTGCGCCGACATGGTGACCGACGTCGACGGAGCGCGCTTCCTGATGTACAAGGCGGCCTGGTCCGTCGCCGGCGACGAGCCCGACGCCGAGCAGTCGGTGCACATGGCGAAGGCCTGGTGCAACGAGGCGACCCGACGCGTCGTCGCGCACGGCCAGCAGATCCACGGCGGCATCGGCTTCACCAAGGACTACAAGATCCAGCTCTACTTCCGCCGCCAGAAGATGGCGGACCTGATGTGGGGCGACGCCGACTTCCACCGCGAGCTGGTGGCGCAGTCGCTGGCGCTCTAGCCGTCCGCGCTGCGTAGAAGACTCAGGGGGCTGTCTCCCGTGAGGAGGCGGCCCCCTTCTATCCGTGTGTGTGGCGAACTTGCCGAGCGGAATGACTACCGAATGGCTCGCCTCCGCACCGCAACGGCGACCGCGATTCCTCCCAGGCCCACGCCGCAGAGCGCGCCAGCAATGACGCTCCAGAGACTCCTCTCCCCCTGCGGCCCATCGCCCGTGCCCACGCTGCCGAGCTTAATGCCTGGGCTGCCAACGGGCACCATCGTCAAACTCAATTGCTGCTCGGAACCGGGCGTTCCGTCCCACGCGTGCCAAACGCCCTTTTCGCGGGCTACGGCGATGACGTTTCCGTTCGGATCGATCAGCTTGAAGGTAATCGGAGCTCCCTCGTAGCCGCAGCCTGCTTGCTGCTGGTCAGAGAAGACCACGACTCCATACTCATAGCTCTTAATCGGCGTGTCGAGCCAGGCAGCCCACCGAAGCCACTCAGTATGACCACAGGCCACGTCTCCTACATACGGGACTAGGGCACCCGTTTGTCCGGGTGATGGCGCGCCATCTACGCGGGGTAGGTCGCCGCCCCAGGAAAAGCCGCCGAAATTCAAAGCGAATGGCGGACCGGCTATCAGTCTTATTCCCTGGTCGCTACCGCCATGCCAGGCTGCGGTCTGAGCAGGCTGATCACCGACATAGAACTGGATCGTCGCCCCTTCGTAGCCGCAGCCGGGCTTGATTTGACTAGACACAACGTCGAGACCATACATCGGACCGCAAGGGCCGGGGTCACAGACAATCGCTAGCGGGAACCGCCGCCCACAATCGACACCACCGATCTTTGCGGTGACCGCCGCATCTGAAACCCAGCCGTCCGCCCAGGCTTGGCCCCCAAACCGTGCGATTTGGTTGGGCGGGATAGTGGGCGTGGCGCTTGGCGTGGGAGCGGGCGTGGCGGTTGGCGTGGGAGTGGGCGTGGCGGTTCGCGTCCGCGCGTAGGCAGGCTCTCTGACCACAAGCGCCAACCCGAGACCTACAGCAACAAGCGAGACCAATGTAAACATCCGCATTTCCTTTGCTCCTTTCCGTTACGGCGTTGACGACAGCGGTATCACTAACAACGCCAAGTTCGCAAAAAGGTTAACCGCTTCCCGCACCTTGCGACGCCCGGAGGCGACGCGCCGTTCACCAGCAGGGGACGCGCCAGATATCCGACTGCTGTATAATAAGAAGCGGAAATGATTGGGCCCGCGCGGGAGCGGACCCGGAGGCATAACGGAATGACTAATCTCAAGACGCTCTTTCTCTTCAGTCTGCTGTCGGCGATCCTCGTCGCCATCGGCTGGGTCATCGGCGGCTTCGGCGGCATGGTCGTCTTCCTTGTCATCGCCGCCGTCATGAACTTCTCCTCCTACTGGTTCTCCGACAAGATGGTGCTGAAGACGTCGGGCGCCAAAGAGGTCACGCGAGAGGAAGAGCCGCGCCTGCATTCGATTGTCGAAGAAGTGGCGAACCTGGCGATGATCCCGAAGCCGCGCGTCTATCTCATTAACAGCGACACGCCGAACGCCTTCGCGACCGGTCGCAACGCCAAGCACGCGGCGGTTGCCGTCACCACCGGCATCATGCGCATCCTCGACGAGCGGGAGATGCGCGGCGTCCTCGGCCACGAACTGGGCCACATCCGGAATCACGACATCCTCGTCCAGACCGTCGTCGCGACGGTGGCCGGCGCGATCACCATGATCGCCTGGATGCTCCAGTGGAGCATGATCTTCGGCGGCGGCCGGCGCGGTGGTCGCGACAACCCGCTGGCGCTCATCGGCCTCCTGGCGACGATCATCCTCGCGCCCATAGCCGCGACCCTCATCCGGATGGCCATCTCGCGCTCGCGGGAGTTCGGCGCCGACGCCACCGGCGCGCGCATGGTGCACGACCCCGAGGCGCTGGCCAGCGCTCTCCTGAAGCTGCAGGCCGGCGTGCAGATGCGACCGCTGCCTCAGAACGGCGTCACCCAGGCGACGGCGCACCTCTACATCGTCAACCCGTTCCGCAGCGAGGGCATGGCGACCCTGTTCAGCACCCACCCGCCGATCGAGGAGAGGGTGCGGCGCCTGCGGGTCATGGCCGGCCTAGCGATCTAGTCGAACGCAATCGATAACGACGGCGAAGGCCGGTGCTCACGGGCACCGGCCTTCCCGATTCCCCCACGCCCCCTCGGCGCCGCCTCCGAGAACCTGACCGCACCCGCCGCGGGCAAGCGCCACCGACGTATCTGGAAGAGTACCGGGGGAGTGCAGAGGGGGAGTGCCCCCTCTGCCGGGGTTCCAGGGGTGTCCCCTGAGTTCTCAAAACGCTGCTCGGGCGGGCGGGTGGGAAGACGATCTTTGATGTTCGGGGCGGCAGCAGCTAGAGCTTGCCAGGGGGCAGCGCCCCCGCGGAGACGGTGCCTCTACGCGAACTCTAGCTGCCGGCTGCTTGCGCCTGCGGCGTGGCGGCTGCCGTCGCTTCGAGCGACCAGGCCGCCTGGTCGAAACCGAATACCGGCTGGAAGATGAACACCAGCCCCGTCGCGTCCTGCGGCACCTCAAACGCCACCTCGCCGCTCAGGACGCCGCCCGGCTGCATCATCCCGTCGAAGCTCTCCGTGATTGGCGCCTCGACGGCCACGAAGTAGCCGCGGCCGCGGTCGTCGCGGAGCTTGCATTCGAGGGACGAGGAAAGCATGTACGTATCGTCGCCCGTGTTCTTGGCGGAGACGTCGACTATCAGCCACTTGTCGCCGATACTCGGCGGCAGCAAGCCGGTGCCATCGCTCTCCCGGCTGCCGCGCACGGTGATCTCGGCTGCCCCCACCTTCTGCGCTGTCCCGAGCGCCCGGGCCTTCGGCGTTCCGCTGGCAAACGGATTCCAGCTCCATCCTCCAGGCTGAGCGAGCGTTGCGGCGCCCTCGATTGATGAACGCAGATCGCTGGCCATTAGGAAGCCGAACGCGGCCATTCCGGCCACCACCGTGAGCACCACCGCGAGCCTGGCCAGGGAGCTTGGCGCTGATATGCCTCTCGAGTGTCGCATTGCCAACCTCGTCACCAGCTAAAAACGCCGGAGCCGCCCTCTTGTTTCCGGGCGCGTCGGTTGCAACGTCCGGTAGGCGATCGGCTATATTGGTGACGAACACCGGTTGGAAAGGAAGGAACCATGGACGATTGCCTGTTCTGCAAGATGGCGTCGGGCAAGATGGCTGTCGACAAGCTCTACGAGGACGCGCAGCTTTTCGCCATCGACGACATCAACCCGCGGGCCCCCGTGCACTTCATGGTCATCCCCAGGGAGCACATATCCTCGCTGACCGACGTAACGGAGGCGCACATGCCGCTGCTCTTCCGCATGATCCAGGTCGCCAAAGACCTTGCCGCCGAAAAGGGGATCGCCGAAAACGGCTATCGCGTGGCCATAAACGTCGGCCGTGAGGGCGGGCAGATCATCATGCACCTGCACATGCACGTCCTGGGCGGCCGCCTCATGCGCGACGAAGGCTGACCGCGTGTCGACGCTCGAAGAAGCGATACGCGACGACCTGCGCCGCCTGCCGGAGGGCCTGCGGCTTCACGTCGAGCGGGCAGCCGACGAAGCGGAGCGCCTGGCGGCGTTGCACGGCGTCGACGCGGCGAAGGTGCGGGTGGCGGTGCTTGGCCACGACCTTGTGCGCGCGCTCCCTCCCGACGACCTGCTGTCGCTCGCCGAGAAGATCGGCCTGTCGCCCAACGACGCCGAGCGCGCCTCGCCGGTCCTCCTCCACGGCGCCATCGCCGCGCGCCTGCTCGCCGAGCGCTTCGCCGTCGACGATCCTGACGTCCTGGCCGCCGTGCGCTGTCACACCACCGGTCGCGCCGGCATGACCGCGGTGGAGAAGGTCGTCTTCCTCGCCGACAAGACGGAGCCCGATGAGTTGGCCCACTACCCCGAGTGGCGCGAGGTGCAGGAGTTGGCGCAGCGCGACCTCAATGCGGCGATGCTCAAGGCGCTGGACCTCTACCTTGAGCGGGCCCGTCGCGAAGGCTGGACGCTCCACCCCGACGTCCTCGCCGCCCGCGACGACCTCCTGTCGCACCAGAAAACGCACCCCTAGTACACTCTCCGACCCTAAGTCGACAACAAGAATAGTGACATCCCCTAATTGACGGGTATAGAACGGGTGTTCTATTCTTCCTCCCGTAGCCCCCTCTGCTCGACCCGAGACAGCCGTCTCCGTGGCGCTTGCGCAGCAGAAATCCCGGGGACCGCCCGAGGCCGAATGCTGGAAGTCCTTGCGCTCCTCCAGGACCTGGCCACCATCGCTTGCGGCACCTTCAACTCCGTCCACTTCGCGGCCCGCTGGACCCACGCGCGGTCGCGGCCTTCCCACCGCGTGGGCGCGGCGGCGCTCACCCTCGTCAACGCGGCGGTCGTGCTAGAGAGCGCCTTCTCCCTTGCCCTCTATTGGACCTACCACTGGCACGGCTCGCTTGCCCTGTTCTTCTCGCCGTTGGCCTGGCTCTCGGCCCGCTCGCTCCTCCTGGCCGGCACGGCGTTCATCTCGCTCCTGATCCTGCGTCAGCAGCGACGTCGCTAGAAAGGAATGCCCATGTCTCGCTTCGCCTTGGCCGTCGAGCGGCAGCAGTGGTCGGTCGTCGCCCTCTACGTCCTCTTGGGAGTGGCGGAGGCCGCCTCGAAGCTGCCGCCCAACTCATTGAACGGGCTGCTCGAAGTGCTCGAAGGGACGCCGCCGCGTGACCGTCGTTAGAGATCGCAACCGTCGCCGCCGCCGCCGAGAAAACCTCGCTCAGAGCTTCTACGAGTCGGCGCTGTCGGCGGCGGAGCGCGAAAACCTGCCCCAGGCGCGAGACGTAGAAGGCCTCGACGAGGAGATAGCCGTGCTGCGGCTGCGCCTGCGGTCCGTCCTCAAGGAGCACCCGGACAACATGAACTCAAGGGCATCGAGCTGCTGACGCGGGCTCTCTCCGCGCGCTATCGACTGTCGAAGGGCGCCAAGGCCGACCTCTCGGCCAGCATCAAGAGCGTCCTCAGCGAAATAGGTGAAAGGATCTTCCCGGAGGGAATAGGTGATATCGCCGGAAACGAAAGCAACTGAACCACCGCGACGCCGCCCGGCGCGCCCACCCGGCCTCCGCAGCAGCAGCGCCGCCTTCCACGCTGTCCTCGAGGAGCGGTTGCGCAACCTTGAGAAGCAGCTCGACGAGCTCAAGGGGCGCGTCAACAGCCTCATCTTTCTCATCATTGGGGTCGTCGTCACACAGGTGATCCTCAGGCTGGTGCAGTAGCATGTCCGCCGTTGCCGTCGCCCGCGAGCCCACCATCCGGCAGCGCCTGCGGCCGTATCAGGTCGAGGTGGCGCGCGCGGTCCTCGACAGCGTCTTTAACCGCCGCGCCCTCACGATCTCCGTGGAGATAGCCCGCCAGGGTGGCAAGA
>JBEKDP010000042.1:0-10692 GCA_050014295.1 Dehalococcoidia bacterium
CTCTTGGTGGGGAACTGGTCGGTTGCGTGGACGCTGCCGCCGTTTGAGAGGGCGACCAGCGTTGCTGCGGCCAGCACGATTGCGAGGATTGGTAGAGGGATCAGCTTGCGGAACATGGTTTGCTTTCGCCTCCTTGCAGCCAGGATGACTGCGCTAAATCGCTCCCAGCGGGCCCAGCTTCATGTTCCTGTGAGCTTCTCGGGCTTACACTGTCTCAGCGATCACCTCCTTCCATCGGTTCGTTCAGCGCGGCCGGGCGCGCGAGGCATGGACTGTCGCCCAGCGTGGCGGGGAAGGCACGGCCTGAGCGTAGCGGCGAGCCCCTTTTGTCACGCAAGCGGTCGATAAGGGGCAAGCAGATGTGTTCGGTGCGAGAGTTGGGAAGAATGTAGCAGCCACCGAGATGTCTGTCAAGAACCAGTGTCCCAATAGTCCGGGAAAATGGAGAACCTGTGGTGACGCTTACGTGTAGGGGGGCAGGGCCAAGTGCGCCAGCCTTGACTCGGGTGGGCGCCATCTGGTAACTTGACTTGGTTCACGCACGATTGTCCTCTGCTGACCCACGGATGCCAGGAGGCGGTGGAGATGGAAGATTCCCCGTTTGGCGAACTCCCACCGGAGAGGGTTGAGGTCTCGCGGAGCGTTGTCCGCTCGCTGTCCGGCGGCAACGTCAACGTCCAGATGTCGGCCGTCAACAGCGTGCTGGCGGCGCAGGCGGGGATACAGCAGAGCGTCGTGCTGAGTGTCAAGGGGCAGGCCGCGTCGATGAGTGACAGCTTGGCGGGCTCTGTCGTCGCCAGGGAGATGTCGCTGGAGAACTGCAAGACGCTATTTCTTATCTCGCCGTCCGTCAAGGGCAACGTCCGGGCGGCCGTCACTTTGCCGGCGGCAGTGGCGCTCGGCTTCGGCTTCTTCTGGGCGCGATGGCTGGCGGGGAGACTGGGCCACCTTCTAAAGGGGTAACGGCCACTAGTTGAGGAGTGTTAGATAGTGAACCAAACTGAGTTGTCGGTAGCGCCGCGCGAGTTGCTTGGCAAGAAGGTCAGAGCGATGCGGCGACGTGGGCTGACGCCTGCGAACGTCTACGGCCACCGCGTGCCGTCGCGGGCAGTGGAAGTCGATACGGTCACGCTGACGCACACGCTGCGCTCCTTGGAGCGCAACGCCATCATTCTGCTGCGGATCGAAGGGGAGAAGGCGGCGCGCCCGGTCATGGTGAGGTACATCCAGCGCGGATTGGTGACGGACAAGATCCTGCACATTGATTTCTACCAGGTGTCGTTGGCGGAGAAGATGAGAGCCGAGGTGCCGCTGCTGGTGGTCGGCAAGTCGCCGGCGGTGGAGGATCTGGGCGGGACCCTGCTGCAAGGGCTGGACCGGATCACTGTCGAGGCGCTGCCCGCCGACATCCCGGGGCATATCGAGGTTGACATTTCGGGGCTCACCACATTCGACTCGTCTGTCCACGTGAGGGACCTGGCGATCGAAGCGAACGTGCACCTGATAACGGATCCGGACATGGCCGTCGCGAGCGTCGCCGCGCCGCGGGTGACAGCGGAGGCTGCGGAGCCGACGGAGGAGGCCGCTGAGGGCGCGGGCGAGGAGGAGCCGGCAGAGGAGAAGACGGAGGAATAGCAGCCCCTTAGCCATTTCGAGAGCCAAGAAGCGCTCAGCGTGTTAGCTGGGCGCTTCTGCTATTGGGAGGGGGAATCTCCGAGGCGGCGGCCGAGGAAGTCGCGCTCACCGCGTAGGAAGTCGGCGGCGGCTAGCGCGCGATGCCCCGCCTTCTGCAGCTTGAGGACGACGAGCCGGCCGTTCCCGGTCTGAACGGCAAACGCCGCTTCTCTCGCGAGCGCCGGTTCGTCTAACTCCGCCGCCGAGATGGGGAGCACAGCGCCGGGCGGCTCACCGCTATCGCCAGGGAGGGGCCAAGCCTCTAGGATGCGTAGCGTGGCGCCGTCCAGGTTGGTGAAAGCGCCCGGCCAGGGATTGTATGCGCGCACGCGTCGCCAGAGGTCGACGGCCGGCAGGCGCCAATCGATAAGCCCGGCTTCCTTGTGGACCATCGGCACGTAGCTGGCAAGCGACGGGTCCTGTGGCTGCGGCTGGAGCGTGCCCTCCAGGTAGGGCGGCAGCGTCTCCATCAGCAGGTCGGCGCCAATATGGGCGAGACGCTCCGTAAGGGTGCCGGCGGTGTCGCGGGCGTCGATGGGTTCCCGTCGCTGGCTAAGGATCGGGCCCTCGTCGAGCGCGAGGGCCATCAGCATGATCGTGACGCCGGTCTCGGTGTCGCCGGCGAGGATGGCAGCTCCTACCGGCGAGGCGCCGCGGTAGCGCGGGAGGAGAGACGGGTGGATGTTAATGATGCCACGGGTCGGAAGCTGGAGGACGCGCTCCCTCAGTATTTGGCCGTAAGCGGCGGCGACCAGAATATCGGGCTTGAACGCCGCAAGCTCCGCTGTTGCTTCCGGCGCGCTCACCCGTGCCGGCTGGAGCACGGGCAGCCCGTAGCCGAGGGCCAGCTCCTTCGCCGGCGACGGCGTCTCCCGCCGACCGCGCCCGGCGGGTCGGTCGGGTTGGGTGTAAACGGCGACGACTTCGTAGGCGCTTTCGACGAGCCGGCGCAGGGCGGGAAGGGCGAACTCCGATGTGCCGAGGAATACGATGCGCATGGCTTGCTCCTGCGGGATTCTAGCATATGCCTCGGGCGCTGACAAAAGGCCGTACGCCGCGAGAGTGTTTCCTTGGCGGACCCCCTTGACTTCGCGCGGTATACTGAGTAGAAGCAAGGAGGAGCAGTGATATGCGTCGGCTCAAACTGATAGCAGGGATCGTGGGAGCGCTCTCATTCGCGGTGTTGCTGCTGGCTTGCGGGAAGGCGGAGGCGCCGGAAGGCGCGATGACCGCGACGCCGTCGACGCCGGTGGCAGCGGCGATCACCGTCGACGAGCCACAGCCCAACGCCGCGGTGAACGTGCCGGTGACGGTGAAGGGAACAGCCAGCGTATTCGAAGGGACGGTGCAGGTAGCGGTGAAGGACGCCAGCGGCAAGACTCTTTGCCAGACCTTCGCGACGGCGAGCGAGGGCGCCCCCGGCAGAGGCAGCTTCCAAACCCAGGTCTTCTTCCCGCCGCCGGAGACCGAGGGCGGCGGAACCGTCGAGGTGTTCAGCGAGAGCCCAAAGGACGGGAGCGTTCAGGATCTGGTATCCGTACCGGTCACTTTTTCCAGCGAGCAGCCGGCTGTCGTCGTCACTGCTCCCGTATGCGGCGCGCAGGTCAAGAGTCCGGTGTTTTTCGAGGGCACGGCCAGCGGTTCTCTGGGCACCTTCGTGATCGTGGTGCGCGATTCGCTGGGAAACGAGTTGGCGCGCGCTATCGTCCAGCCGCCGCCCGATCAGTCCGGTACCTACCCTTTTGAGCAGCAGATGGCCTTTCCGCCGCCGAGCGGGTCTGAGCCCGGCACAATCGAGGCGCTAAGTACAAGCGCCAGCGACGGCAGCGCCCAGACTCTCTTCTTAGTGCCAGTGACCCTTACGCCCTAGCGAGGGTCCGCGCTGGAGCTCGCTTCATGCCGCCGGAGGCGGACTACAAGCGGCCTCACGGTCACCGGTGCGCCAACATCGACGTCCAGCAATTCGGCGGCGCTGCCGCGGGGGAGAGCGACCTCGAGATAGCCGCTGCTGCCGATGAGCGCGACCAGCCCGTCCACTTGGCCGTAGGTCTTGCTCAGTCCCCGCAAGACCAGTCCCGCTATCTCCACGGTTACTTCACCGCCGCCGATATCGACCGCGCGGATATCGGTCGTCAAGTTGCCGAAGCGGTCGATGTGTATCACCCGCCCCGAGAGCCTGCCGTCCCGCCGGCGCCGCGCCCGGAAGGGAGGCAGCGCCAGGACGGTGGAGACCTTCTCGCCGAAGCTCTCCGGCGCCACGCCCAGCGTCAGATGCGCCGCGACCGGCGCGAAGATGTCGCGGCCGTGGAATGTGGCGCTGATCGGTTCCCGCAAGTAGCGACGCTCGGTGATGGCGATGGCGGTGCAGCCCGAGGGCACCGGGACAGCGGTTGTCCCCGTTCGGGAGTGTCGCGGGCGGGCGCTGTCGGTTAGGGCGGGGGAAAGGACGCCGTTGTCGGGACCGACGAACAGGCCATGGGGGGTCGCCAGAATCAACGCTCGACGCTCTGTGCCGACGCCGGGGTCGACGACGGCGACGTGGACCGTCCCGGTCGGGAAACAGGGCCGGACGGCTTGCAGGAGGAACGCTCCCTCCGTGACCTGCTGGGGCCTGACTTCGTGGCTGACATCGACGATGGTGACGTCAGGGTTGATGCCGAGGATGAGGCCTTTCATGGCGGCCACGTAGTGATCAGAGGTCCCGAAATCGGTGGTGAGGGTGATGACCCGGCGGGCAGCGGCCACGGTGGTCTCCTATCACTTGGCCTCGAGGTGCCATTGACGTACTTCGGTGAAGCGCGAACTGGAGTCGAAGAGGACGAGCGGCTCGACGCCCTGAAGCCGTCCGTCAATGACGTAGGTGAGCGTTCGCTGGTAGAGGGGCAGGCTCGGCATCTCCGTGGCGAATATCTCCTGGAACTGGCGGTAGAGCACTTTGCGGGTGGCGACGTCGCTGGTCTGGCGGGCCTGCTCGAGCAAGGCATCGGACTGTGGGTCGGCGAAGCCGGCGAGATTGTTCCCGCCGGCGGCCGTTTGCGAGCTGTGCCACGCGGGGTAGGGGTCGGGGTCGAGCCCGCTATCGAAGCCGTACAGCGCCACGTCGAATTGGTGCGGCATCAGCATGTCCCGGAGCAGGTTGGTCGGCTGCTGGGTGGAGACGGTGGTCTGGACGCCGAGCGCTGACCAGGCACGGGCGATCGCCCCGGCCACAGCGGTCCGCAGGTCGTCTGAGTTCGTCACCAGGTTGAGGCGGAGTTCCTGGCCGTCCTTCGCGCGGACGCCGTTGAGCTGCAGCACCCAACCGGCCTGGTCGAGCAGGCTGGCGGCTTGCGTCGGGTCGTAGCTGTAGCCATCGAGGGCGGAGTAGTAGGCCCACGTGCCGGCGGGGATGGGGCTGTCGGAGCGCACGGCTTGATTGTCGAGGATGGTGGCGGCGATGGTGTCGCGGTCCGTTGCGTAGGCGAGAGCCTGTCTCACTTGCTTGTCCTGGAGCTGCGGGAGCGTGTCGTTGAAGTAGAGGATGGTATAGGTCGTCGAGGGGAGCTGGAGGATCTGCCAGCGGTCGTTGCCCTCTAGGTATTGTCTGTCGACGTCGCTGAGGGGCGAGCGGAAGAAGGCGCCCAGTACCTGGCCGTCCTTTAGGGCCTTCAACAACGTCGGCTCGTCGGTATAGAAACGCAGCTCCAGCCGCCGCAGGTAGGGCTCGCCGAGGTGATAAGTCGGGTTGCTCGTCAGGACGGCGTGGTCGCCGGAGAGGTCGACCAAGCGGAAGGGGCCGGTGCCCACCGGCTGCTGGTTGAACGGACTGGCGTAGAGCTGGCTGGCGTCGAGGTCGCCGAGGAGGTGCTGTGGGAGAATGCCGATGGAGAGATAAGCGAGCACGGGCGCGAACGGCTGCGCCAAGGTGATCGTGACGGTCAGGTCGTCGATCTTGGCGACGGTGAGGCTGCGGAAGAGCTCGGCGCGCGCTGGCTCGCCACGGTAGTTGTCATCCTGGAGGGCCTTGAAAGTGAAAACGACGTCGTCGGCGGTGAACGGCTGGCCGTCGTGCCAAAGGACGCCGTCGCGCAGGTGGAAGGTGTAGGTGAGGCCGTCGTTGCTGATATCCCAGCTTTCGGCGAGGTCGGGGAGCACCTCGCCGTCGGGTCCGAGGCGCGTAAGGCCGGAGAAGATGAGGGCGACAAGGTCCTTATCGACGTCGTTCGTGGAATCGAATAAGGGGTTGATATGGCTGGGAGCGCCGGCGACGCCCTCGACATAGGTGCCGCCGGGCTGGGGCGGGTGGGCCTCCGAGAGTCGCGAAGCCTTATACCATACGGCGCCGAGGGCAAGAATGCCCACGGCGAGGGTCAACAGGAGAAGCCACCGCGCGCGCGCGCTGCTCATCTTAGCGAGGGCCGATCCCCGTGGAGCAGCGGTCTAGTGGAAGAAGGCCGTTGCCCGCTCTTGTCAGTTCGTGACGCTCCACATGGAGACGACTACGAAAACGACCGCCAGGACAATGGTCAACTGGAACAGGGTCTTTTCTACGCCGCGTCGCGTGCGAAAGACACCCTGAGTGCCGAGCTCGCCGAAGCCCGAGCCGCGGACCTGCAGCAGGATAACGACGACGAGGACAGCGGAGATGATGATCTGGATATAGTTCAGGTACTTTGTGGCGATGACTGTCAGATAGGTTTCGCCGATGCCCATGTTGCTCTCGCCTTGCCTTGTGCTATCCGGCGGTCCTTAGGCCGTAACGCTCTCGGTCGCCGTCTCGCTTATCATATGCTCAAGCTGGTGTCTCTCATAATACAGGTGGATGAGGGCATCCGCCAGCTTTTTCGGGTCGTGATGGTAGCGGTTGTCTCCGCTGACGACGTCGGCGGTGATGACACGGGCGCCGTTGAGGGCTGTCTTGTCCACTACGACCGCCTGGGAGTGGGACTTCTCGGGAAGGCGGCCGCGGACGTTGTTGTTGGCGAGCACGTAGTGGAACAGATGCCCCCCCAAGTGCCGCTGCAGCACCGAGTAGTGGTCGCTGACCGCGAATGAGTCCGTCTCGCCGTGCTGTGTAGCGACGTTGCAGACGTAGACTTTGAGCGCCGGCGATGCCTGGATCGCCTGGCGAACGCCGTCGACGAGGAGGTTGGGCATGACGCTGGTGTAGAGGCTGCCGGGCCCGACGACGATGATGTCGGCGTTCAGGAGGGATCGCACGGCATCGGGGTTCGCTTCCACGTCGGCCGGCTGGAGGTAGACCTCGCGGATGCGGCTTTGGCTATCGGTGATGTTGGATTCGCCGTGGATCACCTCTTCGTCTTCGGTGTGGGCGGAGAGGGTGACGTTGGCGAGTGTGGACGGCAGGATCTGGCCGCGGACGGCGAGGACGCGGCTGGTCTCGCGGACGGCCTCTTCGAAGTTGCCGGTGACGCCGGACATGGCGACGATAAACAGGTTGCCGAAGCTGTGCCCCTCCAGGCCGGAGCCTTCGCTGAAGCGGTACTGGAAGAGCTTTGTCATCAAGGGCTCGGCGTCGGCGAGGGCGGCGATGCAGTTGCGGACGTCGCCCGGCGGAAGGATGCCCAGCTCGCGACGGAGGCGGCCGGAGCTGCCGCCATCGTCGGCCACGGTAACGACGGCGGTGAGATTGCCGGAGTACTCTTTCAGGCCGCGCAGGAGGGTCGACAGGCCGGTGCCGCCACCGACGGCGACGATCTTGGGGCCGCGGCTCAGGTAGCGGTGGCTGTAGAGGACGCTGACGAGGCTCTCGTCGCCGCTACGGCGGACGAAGGCCGAGAGCAGCGAGTTGTTGAGCCGCCAAAAGGCGAAGAGAATGATGCCCACGCTGCCGCCGATGAACAGGAGTCCTCGGAACCAGCGGGGCAGGAACTGAAGGGTGATGTAGTAGACGGAAGTGGGGAAGGTGTAGGAGACGTAGGCTTCGCGGAGCAGGTAAGAGAAACCAAGGCCCATGATGGCAACACCCACCAGCACCAGCAGAAACCAGCGCTTGATGTGCATGCCAAGATAGAACCACTTGATGAAGTTGCTCTGTCTAATGGCCCTCATTGTCGCGATTGATTATAGCAGACCGAGACGGGAATCGGGAGAAACAGCTACGCAGTCAGCTTCTTCTGCAGCAACTCGTTCACGACACCCGGGTTGGCGCGGCCGCGCGTCTCCTTCATGATCTGACCAACGAGGAACTTGACGGCCTCCGCCTTTCCGCTGCGGTAGTCTTCCACCGCCTTGGCGTTTGCGGCCAACACTCTGTCGATGACCGCCTCGATCTCTTCCTCTCCACTAATCTGAGTGAGGCCCAGCTCTTTGACCACCTCCGCCGGCGCCTTCCCCGTCTGGAACATCACCTCGAAGACGGTCTTGGCGCTTTTGCCACTGATCGCGCCTTGTTCGACCATGGTAATCATATCATAAAGGGCTGCCGGTTCAATCTTCGCCTGGTCGACGTCGATTCCCGCCTCGTTCAGCAAATGGGCGAATTCGCCGAGCAGCCAGTTGCCGACGCTCTTGGCGCGCTTCTGCCGCGTCTCCGCTGGGGCGTCGCCGACGGGGGCGAGGCAGGTTTCGAAGAACTCGGCGCGGGCGCGGGTTTCCGTGAGGAGATTCGCCTCGTAGTCGCTGAGCGCGTAGTCGCGGGCGAAGCGCTCCCTCTTCGCGTCGGGCAGCTCGGGCAGGCGAGCGCGGATGCTCTCCACGTACGTGCGGTCGAGTCGCAGCGGCGGCAGGTCCGGCTCGGGGAAGTAGCGGTAGTCGTGGGCGTACTCTTTGGTGCGCTGCGACACCGTGGCTCCCGCCTCCTCAACCCAGCCGCGCGTCTCCTGCACAGGCGTCCGGCCCGCCTGCAGCACCTCGCGCTGTCTCTCAACCTCGAAGCTGAGGGCGCGAAAGACGGCTCGGAAGCTGTTCATGTTCTTCACTTCCACCTTCGCCCCGAGCTCGCTGGCCCCGGCTGGGCGCAGGCTGACGTTGGCGTCGCAGCGAAAGCTTCCTTCCTCCATGTTGGCGTCGCTAACATCGATGTAGCGCAGGATCTGGCGCAGGGCGATGAGGTACTGCCGGGCCTCTTCCGGCGAGCGGATGTCGGGCTCGGAGACGATCTCCATCAGCGGGACGCCGGCCCGGTTGACGTCGATCAGGCTGTAGGTCTCGCCCGCCTCGTTCTGGCGATGGAGGAGCTTGGCGACGTCCTCTTCGAGGTGAACGCGGGTGATTCCGATGCGCCTGCGCACGCCGTCAACCTCGACCTCCAGCCAGCCGTTCTTGGAGAGCGGGAGGTCGTATTGCGAGATCTGGTATCCTTTCATCAGGTCGGGGTAAGGGTAGTTCTTGCGGTCGAACTTGGAATGCTCCGGTATCTCGCAGCGAAGAGCAAGGGCGGTCATTATCGTGTATTCGACGGCCTGGCGGTTGATGACGGGCAAGACGCCGGGCATGCCGAGGCAGATGGGGCAGACGTGGGTGTTGGGCGGCGAGTTGGCATAGTCGCCGCTGCAACGACAGTACATCTTGCTTTTGGTCAGGAGGTGGGCATGCACCTCCAGCCCGATGACCGTCTCGTACTCGACTGCGACGTCAGTTTTCATGGCTCAGCTTGCCTGTTATCGGCTGGTGCCGGGGGTGGGACTCGAACCCACAAAGCCGTAAAGGCCAGCGGATTTTAAGTCCGCCGCGTTTTCCCATTTCGCCACCCCGGCGCCTCTCCCAAGAATGACGATGCTCAGAACCCGAGAGTCCTGAGCCAGCAGCTAGTAAGTTGGAGGCGACGACCGGATTCGAACCGGTGATGGGGGTTTTGCAGACCCCTGCCTTACCACTTGGCTACGTCGCCTCAAGGTTGCCCCGTCCGCCTCGATTCCGCCAATTCTGGTGCCGAGGAGGGGATTTGAACCCCTACGCCCGAAGGCACGGCCCCCTCAAGACCGCGTGTCTGCCTATTCCACCACCTCGGCCCAAGCACATGAACAAGCGGGAGACCGGCCATTCGGCCTCCAACCGCGGCTTCTATGGCAGGAGTGGAGGGATTCGAACCCCCGACCGGCGGTTTTGGAGACCGCTGCTCTACCGGACTGAGCTACACTCCTTGGCTACTAAGACGGAGTATAGCAAGCACCCCTAGGGTCGTCAAGAACACGCGGCGTATGCGCCGAGTCGCGCAGGAACCTATTGCGCAGAGGCAGCGTCCACTATCGGCTTGAGGAAGGCATCGTCGTTCCAGGTCTCGTCGTCTCCCTCCCCGATGCGGACGGCGACGATGTCCAGACTGGGAATGACGTAGATCCTCTTAGTCTGGAAGCCCATCGCCATGTAGGTGTCCTTCGGAGCGTCAGGGAGGTCGAGCAGCCACCAGTACAACCCGTATGACGGGTTCTCCGACTGCGACGCTTGCGTCGACTCGCGCACCCAGTCCGCCGGAACGATCTGCTTGTCCCCCCAAAGGCCATCGCGGAGATAGAGGTAGCCGAAGCGCGCGAATTCGCGGGCCGTCGTGTGGAGGCAGCAATAGGTCAGGACGTTGCCCGCCTTGTCGGTATCCCACCAATCCCCCGTCACGCCAATCGGCCCGAGGAGCTTCTCCTGCGCGTACTGGTAAGCATCCTCGCCGGTTGCCGCCTTGATGATGGCGGAGAATACCTGGGCGTCGCCGCTCGAGTAGTACCAGTCGTCTCCCGGATCGCGAGAGAGCGGACGGCTGATCGCGTAGGCGTTCTGGTCATCGGAGAAGATCATAGTCGTCACGTCGCTCTTTTGGAAGTAGTCCTCGTTCCACAGCAGCCCCGAGGTCATCGAGAGGAGGTTTCGCAGCGTGATCTCTTTGCGGTCGTCACCGCGCCACTCGGGGATGAAATCGGCGGCGCTCTCGTCGATGCTCTTGATCTTCCCTTCGGCGATGGCGATGCCGACGAGGGCGCTGGTAACGCTTTTCGCCATCGACCAACTGTTGTCGGTGGAGTTCACGTCCCAGCCGCCCCGGTAGCGCTCCCAGACGATGCGCCCGTGCCTGACGATTACGACGCC
>JBEKDP010000043.1:0-10480 GCA_050014295.1 Dehalococcoidia bacterium
GTGGGAAACACCCTCTACCGGAGTATGGACAACACTTGGGGGCACTATCAGGACAACCGCGTGGAGTACTGGCTCGGCAACCGGCAGCATCTGCAGGAGTACGCGGACGCAGGCGTGATCGCGATAATATTCGGCGTCGGCGCCGATGGCTGCACGATGTACACGGATGAGATGGGGGACGGAGTGACGAATCCGGCGGCCATAAACGGCAACGATCAGGTAGCATCTTACGCCGACGATGATGGGGGCTACCTGCGGCTGAAGGGTAGCGAGTACTACAGAACCGGCGCTATCGCCGTCCAATAATTGCGTAAGGGAAGGCCGTTGGCGATGGAACATGGGGCGCCTTGTCGGCTCAGGCCCCGCTCCGGGGGCCGAGCCGGTCTGCGCTCCCTTCGAGATAGAACCGCTGATTTCGGGAGAGTCACCCTGCCGTTGGCACCTGGCGATGCTATAATGGCGGCGTGTCAAGGATTCCCTTCGATCTGACCCGTGTAGCGCCCATACGACGGTGGATGGCACGAAGGTCGCATACGCTGCGGATGAGGAAGGTGCAGCGCTTCCTTGAGGTGATGCGGCCAGGGCCCGGGGCCGCTGTGTTGGACCTCGGCTTCGCTCCGGAGGGAAAGGAAGCAGGGTACGGTGGCTTCTGGGCTGAGAATCTCAATCCGCTGGCGCGATTCAAGAGTGGAGGGTTCCAGATCATCGCGCTGTCCATCGATCCGTTTGGCGACGCTATACGGAACTATCCACATGTGCAATTCGTTCGAGGCGACGGTCGCGCCTTGCCGTTCAAGCCTCAGGCAGTTGACTTCGTCTTCTCGAATGCGGTAATCGAGCACGTCGGTAGCCGAGAGAACCAGCGGCAGTTTGTGCGCGAATGTCTGACGGTGGCCAGGAAGGGCGTGTTCATTACCACGCCAAACTACCTATTCCCCGTCGACCCTCACTTGAGCGTTCCCTTCATGCACTTCCTGCCACGACCTCTCTTCGGTGCCCTTGCGCGGCTCCTCGGCCACCCAGATCTCTCCACGGTGGAGGGACTCAACTCGTTGACAGCGCGGGGCCTACAGGGATGCTTTACCGTGGCAGTCCACGTTCACGTGGAGGGTATCGGGCTGCCACTGCTACCAGAAACGCTGGTGGCCTGGGTCCTGCACCCGCTTGCCTCTGGAGGTGGGTCCGCAGACACAACCTGACGCGGTGTCGAGAATGGCGCTAGAGGCCGAGCAATCAAGGACTCAGCCCCCTTTCCGCCGGACTCCAGGACAAGAACCAGCCCGGCGACTGGTCGCCTGTCACGAGTTGCGGATTCGTGCCGTCGGGCGACATCACGTAGACAGCTTTCATCCGCTCCGCACTGAGTCGTCTGTCCGAAGTGCCACAACCCCCTTCGACTTCTCCTTCCGACCTGCTGTCCTGCTCATGCAACGCCGCCGCCTTCCGCGACCGCCCCTTAGCATTGGCACCCCCCGCTGTGGGAGTGCGGAGGGCCTCCTCTGCCCGGAGTTTCAGGGGGTGTCCCCCTGATTCCCCGCTGCCATATCTCCCTTACAGAACGACCCCCTCCTCTGATATCATCACCCCATGACACCGACCCGCTTTCCCGAGCCCGGCCGCGGCCGCCCGCCACATCAATCATACAAAGCCGCACAAAACCCCCGACCGCAGCTTCCGAAAACACCGAAAAAGCAAAACGCTTGAATTCAACTGGTCAATCAAACGCCCGCCCCCATCGCCGCCGCCTCCTTGACCGAGCCCGCCCGCTCCTCTATCCTCCCTATCTGAACCCATCTCTCGACCCAGGAGACCGCATGCGCCTGACTCACCTCTTCGGCAAGACACTGCGCCAGGCCCCCGCCGAGGCTGAGACCCCCAACCACCAGCTCCTGCTGCGCGCCCGCCTCATCACCCAGACCACGGCCGGCGTCTACAGCTACCTGCCGCTGGGCTGGCGGGCCCTCCTCAAGATACGCCAGGTCATCCGTGAGGAGATGGACGCCGCCGGCGGCCAAGAGGTCATGCTTCCCACCCTCCAGCCGGTCGAGCTCTGGGAGGAGTCCGGCCGGCGCAAGGCGTTCGGCCAGACCCTTTTCGTCCTCAAGGACCGCCGCGACCGGGAGCTGGCGCTCGGCCCCACGCACGAAGAGGTGGTCGTCGACCTGTTCAAGCGGCTCGTCCAGAGCTACCGCGAGCTCCCCATCCTCATCTACCAGATGCAGACCAAGTTCCGCGACGAGCCGCGCCCCCGCGGCGGCCTCATGCGCACCCGCGAGTTCACGATGATGGACCTCTACAGCTTCGACGCCGATTGGGCGGGGCTGGACGCCACCTACGACCGGATGCTCGTCGCCTACCAGAACGTCTTCGACCGCTGTGGCGTGCCTACCCTCCCCGTGCTCGCCGATCCCGGCCCGATCGGCGGCCGCGACAACCACGAGTTCATGCACCTCACGGACGTCGGCGAGGACCAGGTGCTCATCTGCCCCAACTGCGGCTACGCGGCGAACACGGAGAAGGCCGGCTTCAACAAGGGCAAGCCAGCGCCCGAAGAGCCGCTGCCGCTTGAGGAGGTCGCCACGCCCGGCCAGAAGACGATCGACGACCTCGTCGCCTTCCTCGGCATCCCGCCCCAAAAGACGCTGAAGGCGGTGTTCTACGCCTGCGACGGCGCGCCCGTCTTCGTCGCCCTCCGCGGCGACCTGGAGGTGAACGAGGTCAAGCTGCGCAATGCCCTCGGCGGCGGCGACCTGCGCCTCATGGACGACGTTGAGGTGGAGCGCGCGGGTCTGGTGCCGGGCGCTGCTTCCCCCAGCGGCCTGAGCGGCGTCCGTGTCGTCGCCGACGACTCCGTCCTCGACTCGCCGAACCTCGTCGGCGGCGCCAACAAGCCGGACGTCCACCTCCGCAACCTGAACTACGGTCGCGATTGGAAGGCGGACATCGTCGCCGACATCGCCCTCGCCTGCAGCGGCGACCCCTGCCCCACCTGCGATACCGGGCTCCAGATGCGGCGCGCCATCGAGATGGGCCACGTCTTCAAGCTGGGCCTCGTCTACAGCGAGAAGCTCGGCGCCACCTTCCTCGACGCCGAGGGCAAGGCGCGGCCGGTCGTCATGGGCTGCTACGGCATCGGCGTCGAGCGGCTCCTGGCGACGGTCATCGAGGCCAACCACGACGACAAGGGGATCATCTGGCCGTCGAGCTTGGCGCCGTATCAGGTGCATATCGTCGCCCTCAACGTCGAGGACGCGGCCGTGCGCGAGGCGGCGGAGAAGCTGCACGACGACCTCCGCGCCGCCGGCGTCGACGTGCTCTACGACGACCGCGAGGAGTCGCCGGGCGTCAAGTTCAACGACGCCGACCTCCTGGGCATGCCCCTGCGCGTCACTGTCAGCCGTCGCACGCTGGAGAAGGACAGCGTCGAGCTGAAGCGGCGTCAGGAGACGGAGTCGACACTCGCGCCGCTGGCGGATGCCGTCGTGACGATACGGAAGACCGTAGCCAACTGATGACGGCCGGTTAAAGCAGGAGACACGGTGGGAGTTGAAGGTGCCGCTTCCGGGGAATCTGTCCTGTCGATGAGGGGAAGCTGGGCGTGGCAAGAAAGGCATTCCGACAGTACGTGATCCTGCTCGTGATCGGCTTGCTCCTTCCCGCATGCGCCTGCGGCTCGGGAGGGGGAGTAGCCAGTCCCGCCGGCGTCGCGGAACAGCCGACGCCGACCACGAATGCCGGCGGCCTCTGGCCCAACTTCGCGGACCCGCAGTACGGGGTTTCTTTGCAGGTGCCGGCCGAATGGCAGCCGGTGGCAGGGTACGAGAAGCGATACGGGGGGCCGGATGGCTTCTTCCAGCTCAGTGCGGCGGGCGAAGGAATATCGTTGGACTACCTGTGCGACATCACGGCGCATCACAAGCTGAAACCGTACGGGTCGGCTCCCACAATCGAACGGAGGCCGGTCGCCGGGCGAGACGCCTGCCTGATCCTGCCATCGAGCGACCAGCCGCCGTTAGAAAAGGGATCTGCGGCGCTGATCGTGCCTTACCCGACGCAGCAAATGATCGGCAGCGAACGCTACCAGTACTTCGTCCTCTATGCCGACGAGGAACACATCACGCAGATAGCGGACAGCTTGCAATTCACCACCGGGGGGTCCTAGGCCGGCTGCTCGGCGACGATGTCCAATTACGGGTTGCATCGCTGTGGTATGATCCGCGCCGGAGGGGTAGCGACTACGATGGACTGGGCACCCGTAGCGACGGCGCCGGATCACGTAATGGTGGAGATGTGGGCTGAACTTCTCCACAACAACGGCGTGCCCGCCTGGGTGGACAAGGGAGACGCACAGGCGGGCGGTCTCGTACCCTTGGGGCCTGCCACGGTAATGGTACCCGCGTCGCAACTGGAAGAAGCGAGGCAAATCCTCGGCCCCGCAATTGTCGGCAGGCGCCGTCAACGCCGCAAGTGAGCCTCACGTCCCCCGCAACAGCGCTTCCCGTTGGCCAACTTACTTCCGGGCGACGGCGATGATAGCCACCCGCAGCGGCGCGAGCACGCCGAATCGGTTCACGACGCGCTCGTACCCCACCCCCAACACATACGCCGCCGGATGGAATGCCAGATACTCCGGCTCCGTCTCGAAGCGCTCCAGCCGCTCCACTGTCAGGCCCGCCCCCTCCAGCAACCGCCGCAGCCGGCCCGCCGTGTTCGCGCGATAGACGGTCGGGAAGACGTCGCGCTCCTGCACGCCCCGCCGCCGGTTGAACGCCACGTGCAGCCGCTGCGGCAGCAGGCCGGCCAGCAGCGGGACGTAATGGAAGCGATTGGGCGTCAGCAGCAGCATGACGCCGCCCGGCTTCAGCACCCGCGCCATCTCGGCGACCGCCTTTTCCGGCCGCGGCAGGTGCTCCATCACGTGGCTGGCGAGGACAGCGTCGAAGCTGGCATCGCGGAACGGGAGCGCGCCGAGGTCGCCGCGCACCTGCCGGTCGATGTTCGGGTTGTCACGTAGCTCTTCCGTGAGGTCGACGCCGACCACCCATGCCGGCGAATCGAGGCCATAGCGGAAGACGCGACCGCTGCCGCAGCCCGCGTCGAGCACCCGCGCGCCGGCGGGAATCCGCTCTCGCAGCACGCGCTCGAATCGCTGATACATCGCCTCGAAGGCGGGAGGATAGAAGCGCCGCCGTAGCGCTTCCTGTCGCCAACCGAATCCCAGCATGAGCCGCCAGACTCTCCATTCGCCTGAAGTCGAAACGCGGACGCGCCGCCGGGGCGTTGCCGGCTCTATTCTAGCGCCCCAACCCTTGCAATGGCATGGCCAGCGTGCTATATTTGTTGCGAGTTATGGAACTCTTCGGGAGTGGGTTCAGCCCACTTTTTTGTTGGCCGGAGGATCATCTGGCATCGAGGTTTTGAGTTGACATGAAGAGCGATTTCCTGATGGCGATCACTCAGCTCGCGGCCGAGAAGAACCTGCCGAAGGAGATGGTGCTGGAGGCGGTGGAAGCCGCGCTTGCTTCTGCCTACAAGAAAGACAATCTGGCGACGAGCAACGTGGTCGTCCGCATCGACCGCGAGACGGGCCTGGTGCGCGTCTTCACGCAGAAGGCGATTGTGGAGGAGGTAACCGACCCCCGGACGGAAATGTCGCCGCAGGAGGCCCGCGCCCTCAAGCCGGGCGCCGTCGTGGGCGACGTGATCGATATCGAGACTGTAGCCCATGACAGCGGCCGGATCGCCGCCCAGACGGCGAAGCAGGTCGTCCTACAGCGGCTGCGCGAAGCGGAACGCGAGGTAGTCTTCGAGGAATACTCCGGCAAAGAGGGCGACATTGTCTCCGGCGTGATGCAGCGCTTCGAGGGGAAGAACGTCGTCATCGACCTCGGCAAGGCGGAGGCCGTGCTTCCACC
This sequence comes from Dehalococcoidia bacterium, assembly GCA_050014295.1. GTDB lineage: Bacteria > Chloroflexota > Dehalococcoidia > DSTF01 > JALHUB01 > JBEKDP01. The sequence continues at coordinate 5,916 of JBEKDP010000043.1, forward strand.
GAACGAGCAGGTCAAGACGGAGCACTATCGCGCGGGGCAGCGGCTCAAGCTTTACCTCCTGGAGGTGATCAGGTCAAACAAAGGGCCGCAGGTCACCGTCTCGCGGACCCACAAGAACCTGCTGCGTCGCCTGTTCGAACTCGAGGTACCCGAGATCTTTAAGGGCACTGTGGAGCTGAGGGCAATAGCGAGAGAGGCCGGCCATCGTAGCAAGGTCGCCGTTTACTCTTCCCAGGAAGGGATCGACCCAGTAGGTGCTTGCGTCGGATTGCGCGGCATCCGCATCCAGAACATAGTCAACGAGCTCGGCGGCGAGCGGATCGACGTGGTTCAATGGGACCCGGACGCTGCCCGTTTCGTTGCCAACGCACTCAGCCCGGCCCAAGTGGTCAGAGTCACCGTCGACGAAGCGGAGAACACCGCCTCCGTGGTGGTGCCCGACCGCCAGCTATCCCTTGCGATCGGCAAAGAGGGTCAGAACGCCCGCTTGGCGGCGAAGCTAACCGGCTGGCGCATCGACATCAGGAGCGAGTCGATTGCTGAGCAGGAGCAACTTGCCCAAGTGACGCCGGTGGCTCCGCCGGAGGAGGCCGTTGCAGCAGTCGCAGCCAAGACTGGGCGAAAGAAGGTTTCGCCTGCAGCGGAGGAGGCGGTCGAAGAGGAACACGTTCTCACTCCGGAAGAGGAGGCCGTTCTCGCTTTCGAGAAGGAGCAGGCTGCTGCCGCTGCTGAGGCCGTCGCTGTGGAAGCCGCCGAGGCGGCTGCGGCGGTTGCCGCCGCCGGCGCTAAGGAGCCCCAGAAGCGTTCAGTGCGCTTCGCCGAAGAGCTGTTGACACCGACCGTAGAGACCGTCGTCGCAGGCAAGGGCAAGCGGGCCAAGGCCGGCAAGGGCACTCGCACGGCTGTCGACGAGGGAGAGGCGGAGGTGCCGGCGAAGGCCGCGAAGCCGAAGAAGGCAAAGAAGTCGCGGCGACCAATCATCGAAGAGGACGAAGAGGAGGAGTTCATCTCCTAGTGGCGTTGATGATGAGTAAGACAACTCAACCCAGGGCCAAACACATCCCGCAGCGCACTTGTGTCGCCTGTCGGGAGACGGCGGCGAAGCGCGGGCTGATTCGCATCGTCAGGACGCCCGCCGGCGCAATCGACGTCGATACGACAGGCAAGGCGGCGGGACGTGGCGCCTATCTCTGCCGGCGTGCGGAGTGCTGGCAGGGGGCGCTGAAGAAAGAGTGGCTGTCGCGGGCGCTGCGTGCCAAGCTGAATGATGCCGATAAGGAGAAGCTGAACACGTTCGCCAAGGGGCTGGTCGAACCGTCAAACGCCGGCTGACCAGGCTCGATGTCTCACGAGTAATCGGGAAATGACTCAAGAAAGAACCAACGCAAGGATCGGAACGAAGGCAAGAGCCGCGTCCGCTTCCGATGGCGGGCAAAGGGTGGAGATACCCTACACCCTGACGGTGAAGGAACTCAGCGACATCCTTCGCCTGTCACCGGTCGAGGTCATAAAGGAGCTCATCAAGAGCGGCGTGATGGCGAGCATCAACCAGGTGATCGACTATGACACGGCTGCGATAGTCGCGCACGACCTGGGGTTCGAGCCGGAGCCGGCCGCTTCCATCGAGGCAGTGATCTTGCCGCCGGTGGTCGAGGAGACCGGGGCGGAGATCCCTGTCGACGAGGACGCCGATCAGCTTGAGCCCAGGTCCGCTGTGGTGACGATCATGGGCCACGTCGATCACGGAAAGACGAGCCTGCTCGACGTCATCCGCGAGAGCAACATAACCGGGGCCGAAGCCGGCGGCATGACGCAGCACATAGGCGCGTACCAGGTGAAGGTGGACAGCCACCGCATAACTTTCCTCGACACGCCGGGTCACGAAGCATTCACGGCGATGCGCGCCCGCGGTGGCAAGGTGGCCGATGTGGCCGTCTTGGTCGTTGCCGCCGACGACGGGGTGATGCCCCAGACGGTGGAGGCGATCGACCATGCGAAGGCAGCAGGGGTGCCCATAGTCGTGGCCCTGAACAAGATCGACGTGTCGAACGCCAACCCGGACCGCGTAAAACAGCAGCTTGCCGAGCAGGGGCTCGTCCTCGAAGAGTGGGGTGGGGATGTCATCTGCGTGCCCGTCTCGGCGAAGACGAAAGAGGGGATCGACCATCTGCTGGAGAACATCCTCGTTGTCGCGGAGGTGGCGGACCTAAAGGCGAACCCCAACCGGCTCGCGCGCGGCGTCGTCGTCGAAGCCGGCATGGACACCTCGCGCGGCCCTATGGCGACGGTGCTCGTGCAGAAGGGCACCCTCAGGCAGGGCGACGTGTTGATCGTCGGCGAGACGTGGGGCAAGGTGAAGGCGATGTTCAATGAGCACGGCCGGCGGATGAAGTCGGCCGGGCCGTCGGTGCCGTCCAAGATCCTCGGCCTCGGCTCCGTGCCCCTGGCGGGCGACCAAGTGGTCGCTGTCGATGACGAACGCACCGCCCGCGCCGTGGTCCAGGAGCGGCAACGGCAGCGGGAGGCGGCTGCCTTCCGCGAGCATCATGCGCTTAGCCTCGATACCTTGTTCGGTGAGATCTCGGCCGGCAAGATCAAGGAATTGAACATCATACTGAAGACTGATGTCCAGGGCAGCATTGAGCCGATCCGTATGTCCTTGGAGCGCCTGAGCACCGACGAGGTGAGGGTGAAGATAATCCACTCCGGGTCGGGGAGTATCACCGAGTCGGACGTGATGCTGGCACTCGCCTCCAAAGGAATCGTGATCGGCTTCAACACGCGCCCCGAGCCGGGCGCGCTGCGGCTGGCGGACATAGAAGGGGTCGACATCCGCCACTACAACGTCATCTACGAGCTCGTCGAGGATGTGGAGAAAGCGCTGAAGGGCCTGCACGAGCCAGTCTATAAGGACGTCGTGGAGGGGCACGCCGAGGTCAGGCAGATCTTCAGGGTCGGCCGGCAGGGGAGCTTTGCCGGCTCCTACGTGCGTGACGGAACGATAACCCGTGGCGCGCTCGTGCGGGTCGTTCGCGCCGGCGCACCTATCATTAGCACTGAAGTGGCCAGCCTCCGACGGTTCAAAGACGATGTCCGAGAGGTGCAGTCCGGCTACGAGTGTGGCATCGGTCTGGCGAACTTCGACGCCTTCGAAGAGGGCGACATTCTGGAATTCTACCGTCGGGAGCGGACCAGCTAGGCGAGCCGCCGGACGCGCCCACTACCTCCGCTCCGTCCCGTCCACAGGAAGAGTCCTCAATGAGCAGACGCATAGAACGCCTCAACGATCAATTTCAGGAGGAGATCAGCGACCTGCTGCGACGGCAGGTGAAAGACCCGCGGGTCGCCGTCTTCATGACCATCACACGCGTCGAGACCTCGCCCGATATCAGCCATGCCAAGGTTTACGTGAGCATCATGGGCACCGACGAGGAGAGAGAGGGGGCGCTGCGCGGCTTGCACGCCGCCTCGTCGTTCATCCGCCATGAACTGGGACGGAGGCTCTCTCTCCGGCGCGCTCCCGAGCTGAGCTTTCGGCAGGACGACTCCATGGAGCAAGGCGCTCTCGTGCTCGACCTATTGGACCAGGTCAGCGAGCAGGAGGCGGGCTCTCCTTGACGGCTGACGGCATCCTCAACGTCTGCAAGCCGCTGCACTGGTCCTCGTTCGATGTGGTCAATCTCGTGCGCCGCCAATCCGGTGTGAAGCGAGTCGGCCACGCTGGCACCCTCGACCCGGCAGCCGAAGGAGTCATCCTCATCTGCCTTGGTCGGGCCACGCGCATCGTCGAGTATCTAATGGACGCCCACAAGACCTATCGCGCCCGCATCCGCATGGGCGTTGTAACCGATACGCAGGACGCCGAAGGGACGGTGATGCGCCGTGCAGACCCGTCTTTCGTAACTCGGGAGATGGTTGAAGGGGCCTTGGCTGGGTTCGGCGGCGAGGGCTTGCAGGTCCCGCCGATGTTTAGCGCTCTCAAGCGGGACGGCGTCCCACTTTATCGTCACGCGCGGGCAGGGCGGACGGTGGAGCGGGAAGCGCGTCCGGTGCGGGTCTACGGCCTTGAGCTTGAGAAGTTCGAGCCGCCGTGGTTCACGATTAGGGTGGAGTGCGGGCGAGGCTTCTACGTGCGGACTCTCGCCCACGACCTGGGTGAGCGACTGGGGTGTGGTGCTCATCTGGACCAGCTCGTTCGCCTCAGCGTCGGCCCGTTCCACCTGGAGTCGGCGATCGGCGTCGATGCGTTGCGCGAGGCGCTCGCGTGCGGCGGCTGGCGGGATATGCTCTTGCCAATCGATGCCGTTCTGCTGGATTGGCATGCGGCCATCCTGGGCAACGACAACCAGCGTCACGCCTGCCTCGGCCGGACGCTGAAGCTGGTTCCCCTCGAAGAGGCCCGAGTCAACTCTCTTCCCGATGGCGCTCTTTGCCGCGCCTACTCCCTCGATGGGCGGCTCGTTGCCCTGCTCCGCAATTGTGGCGACAGGACGCTCTGGCGGCCCGCGAAGGTGCTTGCCGCCGCGGAATGACCCCCAAACGCGCGAAATTCCAATTTCCCTTCC
>JBEKDP010000044.1:0-10476 GCA_050014295.1 Dehalococcoidia bacterium
CGTCTTCGACGGTCGCATCGCCGGCCTCGGCCCCGGCTACCGCGCTCGCGAGACCGTCGACCTGCGCGGTGCCTATCTCCTGCCCGCCTTCATCAACGGCCACACCCACGTCGAGAGCTCCCACCTCTGGATCGGCGAGTACGCCCGCGCCGTCCTCCCGCACGGCATCGCCGCCGTCGTCACCGACCTCCATGAGATCGCGAACGTCGCCGGCTTCCGCGGCCTCCAGGCTGTGACTCGCGCCGCTGCCTCCCTGCCGCTGGAGCTCTACCTGATGGCGCCCTCCTGCGTCCCCGCGACCTCCCTTGAGACCGCCGGCGCCGCGCTCGGCCCGGAAGAAATCGAGCACGCCCTTCGCCTCGATCGTGCCATCGGCCTCGGCGAGATGATGGACTTCCCCGGCGTCATCCAGGCCCAGCCCGACGTGCTGGCGCGCATCGAGGCCGCCGCCGGCCGCCTCATCGACGGCCATGGGCCGGGACTGCGCGGCCGCGCCCTCAACGCCTACCTTGCCGCCGGCCCGCACTCCGACCACGAGTCGACCACCCTCGAAGAGGGCCGCGAGAAGCTCCGCCGTGGCATGTACCTCATGATCCGCGAAGGCACTGCCGAGAAGAACCTCGCCGATCTGCTGCCGCTCGTGACCGACGCCACCGCCCGCCGCTGCCTCTTCGTCGTCGACGACCGCTCCTGTCAGGATCTCCTCCAGGACGGCGACGTCGACGCCGTCGTGCGCAAGGCCATCGCCCTCGGCCTAGATCCCCTCCGCGCCGTGCAGCTTGCCACCATCAACGCCGCCGATTGCTTCCACCTGCGCGGTCTCGGCGCCGTCGCCCCCGGCTATCGCGCCCACCTCCTCGTCTGCGACGACCTCCGGCAGATGCGACCCCGCCGCGTCTACTTCGGCGGACGCCTCGTCGCTGAGGACGGCGAGCCGCTCTTCCCTGCGCCCGCCGCCGTCGACGCTCGGCTCACGCACACCTTCAACGTCCAGGGCCTCAGCCCTGACTCCTTCGCTCTGCCGGTCATCGGCCCCCGCTATCCCGTAATCGAGGCCCTGCCGGGTCAGATCCTCACCGGCCGGCGTCTGACGGACGTGCGCGTCGAGGACGGCTACGTGCAAGCGGACGTCGACCGCGACATCCTCAAGCTCGCCGTCGTCGAGAGGCACCTGGGCAGCGGGCGCGTCGGCGTCGGCCTCGTCAGCGGCTTCGGGCTCAAGCGCGGCGCCCTCGCCTCCTCCTATGCCCACGACTCGCACAACGTCATCGTCGTTGGGGTCACTGACGACGACATGTATCGAGCCGTCCGGCACGTCGTCTCGATGCAAGGCGGACTTGCTGCCGTCCGGCGCGGCCGCGTCCTTGCCTCAGTGCCCTTGCCTGTCGCCGGCCTCATGTCCCTCGAGCCGGCAGCGATCGTCTCCGCGCAGCTCGCCGCCGTCGATGCCGCCGCCCGCTCCCTGGGCGCCACCCTGCCTGAGCCGTTCGCCGTCCTATCCTTCCTTGCCCTGCCCGTAATCCCCACGCTCAAGCTCACCGACAAAGGCCTCATCGACGCCGAGATCGGAGCGCCCTTCGATTTCAGTGCCCTGGACGCTGCCCCCTGAGCCACCGCCTGATCCCGAAAGGAGGGTTCCATGACCATCACCGTCCCCATCCTCTTCGACAAGCCGATCAACATCTGGCTGGGATTCATCCTTATCGCTTTGCTCCTGGCCCAGGTCAGTAGTGGTATACTCATGGTAAGAGGTAGGCGAATCCTATTCGTCCCTCACGTCATGAACGCCGGACTAATCGCGGTGGTCGTCGGTGTTCACGCCTTCTTCGGCATTGGGATCTGGTTCTTCGACTTCCGATACGGCTAACCGCGAAAGACAGTAAGGAGGCTATACTCATGCGCTCAGGCAGAGCTGGTCTAACCGTCCTTCTCGTTGCTCTCATAGCCGGAGGCCTCTTTGGCGCGGCCTGTGGCAGCTCATCGAATAGCGCTACCGCCACGCCGCAGAAGACGGCGCAGCCCGCCGCGACCTCTACGAAGGCCGCCGGCACGACGACCGCGCCGCAGGGCACCTCCACGGCGGCAGGCACCGCTACCGCACAGGGGACGTCGGTCACGATCTCGGATTACCAGTTCACCCCCGGCGCCGTGACGATAAAAGTCGGCGACACCGTTACCTGGACGAACGATGGGCCTTCCACTCACACCGTAACGGCGGACGACGGCAGTTTTGACAGCGGCAATCTGAGTCAGGGGAAGACCTACTCCCACACCTTCAATACCGCCGGTACCGTCGACTACCATTGTTCAATTCATCCCAACATGAAGGCGCAGGTGATCGTCCAGCCGTCGTCGGGGAGTTCTTCTTCCAACCCTGGCTACTGATCCGCGACCGCATTTCGCCATAGCCGAGGCTGGGAAGCCTCTGCGCGGCCTGGAACAACGCGCCTTTTCCGCCCTGGCCCTAGGTACCTCGCGCCTGCCGGCCGTCCTGCGCAGATGCGCCGGTGCCATCCGCCCATTCCCCCGCTCGCGTCACCCATGCTATAATTCGAATGTAGGAGCTTCACCTTGAAGGTTTCCGCCGAACGCATTCCCCAGAGCCAAATCGTACTGGAGATTGAGGTCGAGCCGGAGCGGCTCGAGAAGTCGCTCGACGCCGCCTACCGCCGCCTCGTCCAACGCACCAACGTCCCCGGATTCCGCCGCGGCAAGGCACCCCGCGCCATGTTCGAGCGCCACGTCGGCCGCGACGTCCTCCTCGACGAAGCCCTCGACCGCCTGATCCCCGAGGTCTACCGCGAGGCCATCGAACAGGAGGACATCGACGCCGTCGAGCTGCCGCAGGTGGAGATGGTCAGCACCGAGCCCCTGGTCATGAAGGCCACCGTCCCCATCCGTCCGACCATCGAGCTCGGCGACTACCACAAGATGTGGCTCCCCCGCGAGACGGTCGAGATCAAGGAAGAGCGCGTCGACGAGGCGCAGGAGCAGCTTCGTCACCGCTACGCAAACCTGGAGCCCGTCAGCCGTCCCCTCACCTGGGGCGACGTCGTCACCGCCGATATCGCCGGTCGCGTTGAAGGCCGGACCCTGTTCGACCGCAAGGACGCCGAGTTCCAGCTCAAGGAGGAGCGCCCCGTCTTCCTGCCCGGCTTGGCGGAGAAGCTCGTTGGCCTGAAGAAGGGCGCGGAGCAGGACATCGAATTGACCCTGCCCGCCGACTTTGGAGACAATGCGCTTGCTGGCAAGCCCTGTCTCTGCCACGTCGCCGTCCACGAAGTCAAAGAAGAGAAGCTGCCGGCGCTCGACGACGCGTTTGCCCGCCAGGTCGGTGAAGGCTTCGCCAACCTCGACGCCCTGCGTCAGCGCCTTCGCGATGACCTTCAGCACGCCGAAGAAGAAGCGGCCCTCGACCGCTACCACGACGTGATACTTTCCACCATCGGAGAGAGCGCCCAGCTCGAGTACCCGCCGGTGCTCGTGGAGAGGGAAATCGACCACCTGCTGCAAGATCAGACAGGCCCCGGCGGCGATGCGCACGCCCTTGAGCGCTACCTCCAGCGAATCGGCAAATCCGAGGAGCAAGTGCGCGCCGATCTATATCCGGTCGCAGAGCAAAGGCTGCGCCGCTCCCTACTGTTGTCGAAGGTAGCGGAAGTCGAAAATATAGACGTAGACGATGATGAGATTACCCAGGAGATAGAGAGGATGGCCTCTTCCGCGGGCCCGCAAGGGCAGGAGGTTCGTCGCGTCTTCGACAACGACAACGGTCGCGACGCAATCCGGCGCTCGCTCATCACGCGCAAGACGTGGGATAAGCTCGTGGACGTCGTCTCTGCGGACAAGTCTGGCCCGGCGAAGGGAGATGCCCCGGCCGAAGAAGTCAGTACAGAAGGGACCCTGTAACGGCGGCTGCTTAGCCAACGTTTGGACTTAAGACGAGCCACCGTCGACTGGGCCCCCTAGGAGTGCAAGGATGAGAATTGACAACTTGATACCCATGGTCATCGAGAGCGGAGCCCGTGGCGAGCGCGCCTTCGACATCTACTCCCTTCTCCTCAAGGAGAGGATCATCTTCCTCGGCACGCCGATCGACGACCAGATCGCGAATCTGATCATCGCCCAGCTCCTCTATCTGGAGCGCGAGGACCCCGATCGCGACGTAAGCATGTACATCCACTCGCCCGGAGGCGTCGTTCCCGCCGGTCTCGCCATCTACGACACGATCCAGCTCGTCCGGCCGGAAGTCTCTACTATCTGCGTCGGCATGTCCGCCAGCTTCGCGACCATACTTCTCGCCGCCGGCACGCCCGGCAAGCGCTACGCCCTGCCCAACGCCACCATCCACATGCATCAGGCGGCTGGCGGCGTCCGCGGCCAGGCGTCCGACATCGAAATCCATGCCAAGGAGATCCTGCGCGAGCAGCAGATCATCCGCGACATCCTTGCCAAGCACACCGGCCAAACGTCGGAACGCATCACCCGCGACTCTGACCGTGACTTTTTTATGGACTCCCAGCAGGCAAAGGAATACGGAATCATCGACGAGATCCTGTCCAAACCGCCAATCTAGCGTCGAACCCGGTGAATTGAATCTTGCAGCCCCCGGCGGGTTGCCTAAACGAGGTCAAATATGCCAACAACTCGGAGCAGCCGAATCCAGTACCACTGCTCCTTCTGCGGGAAGAACCAGGACCAGGTCAAACGCCTGATCGCCGGCCCCGGCGCCGTCTACATCTGCGATGAGTGCGTCGAGCTCTGTCGTGAGATCATAGACGAAGAGATAGCCGGCCCCGTCAAGGCCAAAGCCAAAAGCCAGCGCGTTCCCCCTCCCAAGTTCATCTATGAGCAGCTTGGCGAGTGGGTAATTGGTCAGGAACAAGCCAAGAAGGTCCTCAGCGTCGCCGTCTACAACCACTACAAGCGCATCGGCGCCGCCCGCCAGCCGGCAAGCGACGTCGAGCTTGAGAAGACGAACATCTTGCTCGTCGGGCCCACCGGCACCGGCAAGACGCTCCTGGCGCGCACTCTTGCTCGCATCCTCGACGTTCCCTTCACCATCGCCGATGCCACCGCCCTCACGGAGGCCGGCTACGTCGGTGAGGACGTGGAGAACATCCTCCTTCACCTGATCCAGTCCTCCGATTACGACATCCAGCGCGCCGAGCGCGGCATCGTCTACATCGACGAGATCGACAAGATCGCCCGCAAGAGCGACAACCCATCGATAACGCGCGACGTATCAGGCGAAGGCGTCCAGCAGGCCCTACTGAAGATAATCGAGGGCACGGTTGCCAACGTGCCTCCTCAGGGAGGCCGCAAGCACCCGCACCAGGACTTCATCCAGATAAACACTACGAACATTCTGTTCATCTGCGGCGGCGCCTTTGAAGGGCTCGACCGCGTCATCGACAAGCGCATCGGCAGGAGCCGCAAGTCGATGGGCTTCACGACCGAGATCAGGCAGAAGGCCGGCCAGGAGCTCACCGACGAGCTGCTCAAGCTCACCACGCATGATGACCTCCTGCACTATGGCCTCATCCCCGAGTTCGTCGGCCGCCTGCCGATGGTCGTCAGCCTGACCTCGCTGGGACAGCCCGAGCTGGTCAAAATCCTGACGCAGCCCAAGAACGCTCTCGTCAAGCAGTTCCAGCGCTTCTTCGCCTTCGACAGCGTCGAGCTCGTCTTCACCGACGAGGCGCTCGCCGCCTGCGCCGAGAAGGCCATCCGTCACCGCACGGGCGCCCGCGGCCTGCGCACAGTGCTCGAGGACACCCTCCTCGACGTGATGTACGAGATACCGTCGCGAGGCGACATCAAGAAGTGCATCGTCGGTGCGGAGACCATTCAGGGACGGCAAAGGCCCGTCATGATTACCAACGCTGGCCAGACCATAGAGCCGCTCGACCCACCGCAAGAAGAATCCGCCTAGCCGCCAATCCAGGCAGAACGTAGAGGCCGACCCTTGGGTCGGCCTTCTGCATTTCTAGTCCGACGAGCGCTGCTTGGAGCGCGGCTCGTGTCGCGTCGCTACTCCCTCGCGGCCGCCAGCAGCACCCCCGACACGGCGATCCACAAGACGATGTCCAGCATTAGCGGCCCGTCCTTGAGCAGCACCTCCTCCGGGCTACCGCCCTCGCCGCGGACGTGGACCAGATACAGATAACGGAAGATCCCGTAGAGGACGAAGGGGATTGTCAGCATCATCGAGTGGTTCTTCGGCAGCGCGTCCGCCGTGAACGTGTACAGCCCGTACGCCACCAACGTCGACGCCGTCACAATCGACGCCATCTGGTCGAGAAGGCTCGTCGTATACTCGTCGAGGATTGGCCGGTGCTGGTTGGCGTCGTCCTTCAGCAGCTCGATCTCCGCCCGACGCTTGTTTATCGCCAGGAACAGTGCCCCCAGCGCCGTCACCACGTACAACCACGGCGACACCGGCACGTCGATGACGAATGCCCCCGCCATCGCCCGCAGCACGAACCCGCCGGCGATGATCATCAGGTCCAGCAGCACCACGTGCTTGAGCCGGTAAGAGTAGGCCAGCATCATCCCCACATAGCCGAGCACGACGAACCCCACCCGCGGCTCCAGCGCGAAGCTGCCCGCTATCCCCACGACGATGAACACCAGCGCCGCGCCCAGCGCCGTCCGCACCGGCAGCGCCCCCGCCGCTATCGGGCGCAGTCGCTTCTTGGGGTGCAGCAGATCGCTCTCCCGGTCGCGGACGTCGTTCACCAGGTAGTCGGCGCCGCAGACCAGGCAGAACAGCGCGAAGGTCGCCGCCGTCTTTCCCAGAAGCGGCAGCCACGTGCTGGGGTCTTCCACGTGCCAGGTCTGTCCCAGAGAGAAGAGGAGCGCCATGAAGACGAGGGCGTTCTTGGTCCACTGCTTCGGGCGCATCGACACGAGCAGGTTGCGCGCCAGCGAGGCGATGCCGCCCTCAGCGGGGCCTATCTGCGCGCCTGCCATCGATGTGGGGTTGTCGGTGAGAAGTCGCTCCCTATCTGCCATGCTCTTCGATGATAAGGGCTCCCAATAGGCCCGTCAACCAAGACCAACGCGATCTGACTTCCTTGACTTTGTTATCGGCCGTTACTATCCTGTTCGTTGTGACGGACAAGAGTCGCCTGGATAGCCTTCTCGTCCAGCGCGGCTTGGTCGAGAGCCGGGAGAAAGCGCGCGCCGTCGTCCTTGCCGGTGCCGTCCTGGTCGATGGGAAGCCTGCTGCCAAGGCCGGCGTCCTTGTTTCTAGCGGGGTCGCCGTCGAGCTCTTGGCGGGCCCCCAGTACGTCAGCCGCGGCGGCGACAAGCTGGCTCATGCCCTGCGGGAGTTCCACCTAGACGTCGACGGCCTGGTTGCCGTGGACGTCGGTGCTTCCACCGGCGGCTTCACCGATTGCCTCCTCCGCAGCGGCGCCGCCCGCGTCTACGCGGTCGACGTCGGCTACGGCCAGCTCGACTACCGTCTGCGGCAGGACCCGCGCGTAACGACGCTGGAGCGTGTTAACATAAGATATCTGGAGAACCTGCCCGAAAAGGGCGACCTCGCCGCCGTCGATGTATCCTTCATCTCCCTGGAGAAGGTAATCCCGGCGCTGACCAAGCTGTTAAAGGATGGAGCGATGATCGTTGCCCTCGTCAAGCCGCAGTTCCAGGCGCGACGACCGGAGGTCGGCAAGAAGGGCGTCGTCCGCGACCCCCAAGTGCACGCCGCCGTGCTCGGCCGCCTGATCGCCTGGGGAGCGGGCAACGGCCTGCGACTTCTCGGCCTCACGACCTCGCCGCTACTCGGTCCCGCCGGCAACAAGGAGTTCTTCATCCTCTGGCGGCTGGCCGGCGTTCCCGCCGAGCGCCCTCATCGCAGCGGAGCGACCCCATGAACAAAGTGGGAATCCTGTTCCATCCCAAGATGAAAGAGGCGCGGGCCCTCGCTGAGAGGCTGCGCGCCACCCTTTCCGCCGATGTCGCCGAAGTCTGGGCTGCCGCCGCTTGGGACGAGAAAACGATAGGTGATAACATCCCAGGCACCGACCTGCTCATCTCCGCCGGCGGCGATGGCACCGTCCTGCGCGCGGCGCGGGCCGCCGTCCCTTACGACGTCCTCCTCCTCGGCATCAACCTGGGCCGCCTCGGCTTCCTCACGGAGCTGCGCGAGAGCGAAGTCTCTCGCTGTCTGCCGGACATCCTTGCCGGCAAGGGCCACGTCGAGCAGCGGGCCATGCTCCACGCCCAGGTGCTCGCGGGTCCCGGCGGCGCTGTTCTCCTTGGCGCCCAGCCCTATCTCCATGCCCTCAACGACGTGGTCATCGGCCACGCTGCGCTGGGAAGGACAATCATCGTCAGCGCCTTTGTCGACGGCGACCTCGTGGCCGACTATCGCGTCGACGGCATCATCGTCGCTACCGCCACCGGCAGCACCGCCTACTGCCAGGCCGTCGGTGGCCCGATCCTTCACCCGGAGGCGCGCGAGATCGTCCTCATTCCGGTCGCTCCCCATCTTGGCCAGACGAACCCGCTCGTCCTGCCCTCCACGTCGGTCGTCGAGCTTGCCCTCGACCCGACGCACCAGGCCGCCCTCAGCGTCGACGGCGAGAGCGCCATAGAGTTGGCTGCCGGCCAGGTGGTGCGCGTCACCATGAGCCATCATGTCGCCCGATTCCTTCGCCTGCCGGGCTCCGCCCGCTTCTACGACCGCGTTGCCGTGCGCCTGCGCTGGCGCCGCGCGCCCGAGCTCCCGGAAGCGCCGCAGGCGCCCGATGCGAGCGAGCGGTCCGGTTGAGGTAAGGCGGCCCGGAATGCTTACGGATACAACCGAGGACGGGACAGGTCGATTGCAGCAGCGATTCAAGGTCGTCAAGGCCACCATGCCCGACGCCGCGCCGGTCTGCGAGCTCGTCAACGGCTTTGCCGGCAGGGGCGAGATGCTTCCCCGCACTCTGGGCGAGCTTCAGGAGACGATCCGCGACTTCTTGGTCGTCCGTCACGGCGGGCGGGTCCTCGCCTGTGTCGCCCTCCACGTCACCGGCGACGGCCTCGCCGAGGTGCGCTCGCTCGCCGTCCACGAAGAGAGCCAGGCGGCGGGACTAGGCTCCCTGCTCGTCCAGGCGTGCGTCGCCGAGGCGCGTTCTCTCGGCCTCACGCGCGTGTTCGCTCTTACATTAAGGCCCGCCTTCTTCGAGAGGTTCGGCTTCGCTCGTGCCGATGTCATGACCCTCTCGCGCAAGGTCTGGGACGAGTGCTACCGTTGCCCCAAGTTCCCCAACTGCGACGAGATAGCCGTGGTGCTGGACCTCACCCCGGGTTCCGGCGCCTGAGGAGCATCATTGACTGCTGACCAACCCGACCCGGCCGCCCCTCGCCTCTTGCGCAGCGAGCGAGTCTTCCAGGGGCGCCTGATCAACGTCCGCGTCGATACGGTGGCGACCGCCGCCGGCGGCAGCGAAGTGCGCGAGGTCGTCGAGCATCCGGGCGCCGTCCTCATCGTCGCCCTCGACGCCGCCGACAACGTCTTCTTCGTCCGCCAGTACCGCCAGCCCGTCGACCGCGTCCTCCTCGAGCTGCCCGCCGGAACGATCGATCCCGGCGAGAAGCCGGAGGCCTGCGCCGTGCGCGAGCTGCGCGAGGAGACCGGCTTCCGGCCGCGCGCCATCCGTCGGATCGGCGGCTTCTTCCCCAGCCCGGGCTACTGCAGCGAGTATATCGACGTCTTCCTTGCCACCGACCTCGAGGAGAGCCCGCTCGACACCGGCGACGAAGACGACATCCGCGCCCTGCGACTCCCCCTGACCGAGGCGCTCCGCCTCGTCGATAACGGTGACATCGAGGACGCCAAGTCGATTGCCGGTCTCGCCCTCCTCCGTCGCCACCGAGCGATTCCCTAGTCCAGCCTTCCTTCTCCGGCGCTCCGTTCCTCGCTCAGGCAGTTCGGTGAGGTTTGTTTGGCCCTTTCCAGAAGCCCCCCGGGGTTGATCCCGCAGGTCGCCCACCGCTAGGCGCGCCGTGGGAGTGCAGAGGGCCTCCTCTGCCGGGGTTCCAAGGGGTGTCCCCTTGGTTCCCTAAAGACCCTTCTAGGGTGGGAGGGTGGGAAGAAGTTCGCGGATGTTGCGAGAAGGCGGCAGCGGCCCTCCGGCGGAATGCGCGCCATAGCGCCAAAGCGCCGTGGAGCGTCCCCTTTCCCAGAAGCGGGCAATGCCTTAAGATGTCGACGGTCTACGCACATAGCTGTCCCCTGACCAGCGGTTGGCCGGCGTGCCGCCCTGTCCGGATGAAGGCGTCGTGTCGGCGCGAGCAGTCTTCGAAACGCACATGCATGATGTCCTGATCATCGGGGCCGGACTCGCCGGAATGCGCGCCGCCCTCGAAGTCGCGCGCGAAGGGGTGGATGTCGCCCTGCTCAGCAAGGTCTACCCCCTGCGCAGCCATTCCGTCGCGGCCCAGGGCGGGATCAACGCCGCCGTCGGTGACGACGAC
>JBEKDP010000045.1:0-10427 GCA_050014295.1 Dehalococcoidia bacterium
TTGTGACCACCGAGGACCGGCGCCTGGTCATGGCTGAGCCGTACCGGTTCCAGGCCGTCTACACCGTGACGGAACCCCTGCAAGCGATAGGCGATCCACTGCCTCGACAGGAGGACCTGCCAAGCAAGCCCTGGCTCGACGGTCTGCGGGACAACTGGAAGTCCATCCCCATTATGGCTCTCGTCCTTGCCCCCTTCGCTGCGGTCGCTGCCGGGTTCGCTTTCGCCGTCTTCATCACTGTGCGATTCTTCTATCGCTACTACCGGAAAGGTGCCTCGTGAGGGCGCCGAGTCTGCCGCTCCCTCCGTGGCTCGCGCGAAATGCCCGCCCGTCTGGTACAATAGCCACATCCTCCCGAGAGGGCGTGACCAAATGCTTGCCAAACGCATCATCCCCTGCCTCGACGTCGACCGCGGGCGCGTCGTCAAAGGCGTCTCCTTCGTCCAGCTCCGCGACGCCGGCGACCCCGTAGAGCTCGCTGCCTTCTACAGCGAAGAGCGCGCCGATGAGCTCGTGTTCCTTGACATTACCGCCTCCTCCGACGCGCGCGACACGGTCTACGACATGGTCCGCCGCACCGCCGACCACGTCTTCATCCCCTTCACCGTCGGCGGCGGCATCCGCAGCGACGAGGACGTGCGCCGCCTGCTGGAGTCGGGCGCCGACAAGACGTCGCTCAACACCGCCGCCGTCGCCTGCCCGGAGCTCATCGAGCGCTGTGCCAAGCGGTTCGGCAGCCAGTGCATCGTCGTCGCCATCGACGCCAAAGGTATCGGCGACGGGCGCTGGGAGGTGTACACCCACGGCGGCCGCACGCCCACCGGCATCGACGCGCTGGAGTGGGCGAAGCAGGCCGTCGATCTCGGCGCCGGCGAGATCCTGCTCACCAGCATGGACACCGACGGCCACCTCGACGGCTACGACCTCCCGCTCACCCGCGCCGTCTCAGAGGCGGTCACCGTGCCGGTCATCGCCTCCGGTGGCTGCGGCACGCCCGCGCACATGTACGACGCCATCGTCGACGGCAAGGCCGACGCCGTGCTCGCCGCCAGCATCTTCCACTACCGCACCTACACCGTGCGCCAGGCCAAAGAGCACCTGGCCGGCCGCGGCATTCCCGTGCGCCTCTGACGGCGGTGGCCCGATGACCGACGCGCGCGAAGGAGTGTTCTGGGACGTGATCGCCGGCAGGCGCCCCCTTCCGGCCGTCCTTAGTCTGCTCGGCTGGCAAGTGCTCCACGCCGAGCCCGGCCGCGTCTCGGCCTCATTTCGGGGGACACCCGATTTCTACAATCCCGGCGGTTTCGTCCAGGGAGGCATTCTCGCTGCCATGCTCGACGGTGTGATGGGTTCCGCCGCCGTGTCCGTGCTTGGGCAGGACGAGACCGTCACCACGCTCGACATGAATCTGAGCTTCATGCGCCCCGTGCGCGACGTCAAGCTTATCGCCGAGGGCCGCGTCGTCCAGCGGGGCGGCTCCGTCGTCTTCATGGACGGCACGCTCACCCTCGAGGACGGCTCGCTCGTCGCGACCGCCACCGCCACCGGTCGCATCGTGCGCCTGTCCGACGCCGCGAATCGAGAAGAATAGGAGGCCTGCGATGGTCGACTTTGCCAAAGGGGGAGGCCTGGTCCCCGTCATCATCCAGGACGACGACACCAGCGAGGTGCTGACGCTCGCCTACATGAGCGAGGAGTCCCTGCGCCGCACCCTGGAGTCCGGTCAGGTCTGGTTCTACAGTCGCGACCGGCAGGAGCTGTGGCACAAAGGAGCCACCTCCGGCAACTACCTCAACGTCCGCCGCATCCTCATCGACTGCGACGACGACGCCTTGCTGGTCCGCGTCCAGCCGACGGGTCCTGCCTGCCACACCGGCGAGCGCACCTGCTTCTACCGCGACCTGGACGCCGCGCAACAAACGTAGAGGAGGGCTATAGCGGCGTTTGGCCCTTTACACACCTTCCTGACTGAATTCAGCCCACATTCTGCCTTCAGACGATGCGCGTGACCCGAAGCCTTGCCTTGCACCTTGTCGTCGCTGGGGCTAGTTCAGGCGTTCGCGTCCCTAGTGGTGACCAAATGTTGTCCACATGGGCAGGGGGGG
Organism: Dehalococcoidia bacterium; assembly: GCA_050014295.1. Taxonomy (GTDB): domain Bacteria; phylum Chloroflexota; class Dehalococcoidia; order DSTF01; family JALHUB01; genus JBEKDP01. The sequence continues at coordinate 2,106 of JBEKDP010000045.1, forward strand.
CTTGACAAGGCCGATGGAGTGTGCAAAGATCGGAAAAAGTCGGGAGGCCGGCAGGAGAGCTCAGTCGCCACTGCTCCGCTCCTATCGGCCTCCTACTACCGTACCGAGGGATTGCCTCGGCCCGGAGTCGTTTATCACTCTATAGAGCTTTGGCCAGCCTGTCAAGGGCCGGAGAGGAGTCGAAATGGAAGAGAAGACAGTACGTGCACACCTCGACGAAGTAAAAGGTGCTCTCAAGAAGAACGAGGAAGAACACGATGTCCTGCTCTCACTTCTGCGCGGATATGAAGGATGGTTACGCTTGCACGGGTCCAATGGGGCAGCGCAGTTGATTCTAGTCGAGCCCAAACCCAGTGCCAGCGCGCCAAAGGGGATCATCAGCTTCCGAAGCGCGGTGATCGCTGTCATTAAGGAAGCGCACGGGGAACCGCTACACACCAAGGAGATTCTGAAGCGAGCATTGTCACGAGGGGCGACAACCGCAGCGAAGCAGCCCGAAAACATCACCGATCTCATGTGCTACTCCCTAATGAAGGACCACCCGGTCGCCAAGGTCGGGCCTCGCACGTGGAGTTGGACAGGTAATCGGAAGGATTGAGATATCGAGGATAAGACGCCGGAGCGAGCCAGTGAGGCGTCAAACTCCGTGCTCGCTCCGGCGCTCAAGATAAGGAGGTGCGGTGTGACCCGCAACTCTTCGGCTTGGCTCGCTTGGTGGTACTGGCCTGATACGCCGGAACGCCAGCGACCGAGCCACATAAGACGATGGGAGCCCCTTCGGGGGCTCTTGTCGTGTATACTATACACGCTATGAGCGGAAAACGGAAGCACGACGACACTAGCCTATCCCCTCAGTCGCGCTGAGAACGCCGCCCGCCGGCGACGGCGTGCCTCCGAGAGGCCACCGGGTCACCCTGGAACTCGCGGATGGCCATCCGCCGCTAGCACCTCTTCGAGTGCCCGGATCGCCACCTCGATCTGCCCCTCGTCCGGGTCCCGCGTCGTCAGCGACTGCAGCGCCAGGCTCGGCCCCGATATCCACCGCACTACCCGGTAGCGGCTCAGGTCCGCGCTCAGGCGGATGATCTCGTAGCTTATCGCCGCGATCACCGGTATCAGCAGCACCCGCGACGCGATTCGCCACCACCAGCCCGGCGTCCCCAGCGCCACGAACACCACCAGCGACACCACCGCCACCGTCAGCAGGAACGCCGTCCCGCAGCGCGCGTGCGCATTCCCGAACCGCCGCACCGACGCCACCTCCAGCGGCGCGCCCGCCTCCCAGGCGTTGATCGTCCGGTGCTCCGCTCCGTGATAGGCGAACACGCGCCGGATATCCGGTATGAAGCCGATCCCCCAGATGTACCCGACGAGCATCGCCAGCCGCACGACCCCCTCGATCGCCACGACCAGCGCGCCGGCCATGAACGACCCCAGCCAGCCCGTCACCAGCACCGGCACCACGAAGAACACCGCCGCCGCCGCAATTAGCATGATCGCCATCACCACCCACACGTACGTCGGGCTCGGCTCCTCGTCCTCCATCCCGACGGCCACCTGCGACGAGTAGATCAGCGCCCTCAGTCCCAGCGCCATCGTCTCCCAGAGGATGATCGCCCCGCGCAGCAGCGGCAAGCGCCGCAGGCGCCCCACGTACACTCCGCCCAGCGACTCCGACTTCACCCGTATCCCACCGTCCGGCTCGCGCACCGCAATCGCCATCGACCGCTCCCCGCGCATCATCACCCCCTCGATGACCGCCTGCCCGCCGTAGTGGCGCGTCAGTCCGCCGGAACCGCCGCTCTGCTTCTCGCCGTTTGCCATAGTTCGATTGCTCACAGATAAACAGAAGGGGCTGGGGAAATCCCCCGCCCCTGCCGCATTGAATGGAAGAGCCCGCCTACTTCAGGCCGTAGCGCCTCTTGAAGCGCTCCACTCTTCCCGCCGTGTCCACTATTCGCTGCTCGCCCGTGAAGAACGGGTGACAGCGGCTGCACACCTCTACCCGCAGCTCTTTCTTCGTCGAGCGCGTGGTGAATTCGTTGCCGCAGGCGCAGTGCACCGTAGCTTCCATGTAGTCTGGGTGTATCTTTGGTTTCATTTCCTATAGCTCTTGCTGCTCGCCCTCGAACACGCTGACCTGCTTCCGCCGGCCCTTCGCGTACGGCGCGAACTTGACCTTGCCCTTGATCAGGGAATAGATAGTGTAGTCCCGACCCAGCCCTACGTTCTGGCCCGGATGGAACCGCGTCCCTCGCTGCCTCAAGATTATCGTTCCGGGAAGGACCAACTGCCCATCGTATCGCTTCACGCCGAGGCGCTGCCCGCCGCTGTCGCGATTGTTCCGCGAGCTGCCCATCCCTTTCTTGTGCGCCATCTCCTGCTCCCGCCGAAGGCTTAGGCTTTCGCCTCGGCCTCAGCCTCTCCTTCGTCTTCCGTCTTCGCCTTGCGTCTGCTGCGCTTTGGCGGTGCCGCCGTCGTGCCCGGCGCCACGATATCCGCGATCGACAGCGTCGTGTACCACTGGCGATGCCCAACCCGCTTCCGATATCGGACCTTAGCCTTGTACTTGAACGCTATCACCTTCCGGCTGCGACCGTGGCCAACCACCTCCGCCGTCACCTTCGCGCCGTCGACAGTCGGCCTCCCGACCGTCATCCGGTCGCCGTCCACCACGAACAGCACGTCCGGCAGCTCGATCCGCTCGCCTTCCGCCGCCGTCAACCGGTCAACCTCGATCTTCGTGCCGACTTCGACACGGTACTGCCTACCGCCGCTGCGGATTATCGCGTAAATGGGATTCCTCCTTTTGTAGACCCAAGACACTCCAGTCTACCGTCCATCGCCCGAACCTGTCAACCTCGCCGCGTCCGCCCTTCGCCTCTCGCCCAACGCAGCGGTCTTCTCTATGAACAACAGAATAGGCCCTCTTGGGCCCATTCCCGCGGATACCCCTGCCTGATGCCTTCGACTCCCCCGACGCGCTCCTACCCGTGCTCGCCCCAGGCCAGCCCGGGCTTCGGGACCTGTGGTCCCGGTGCCTCCTGACCCTCCGGCTGCGGCTCCTCCTTCGGCGGCTCCGGCTTCGACTCGCCGGGTGTCGCCGCCACCGCTGGTGGGAACTCCTCGTCGAGCGGCGCGTTGAACACCTTCTGCAGCTCATCGCCCTCTAGCGTCTCCACCTCTATCAGCCGGTGAGCGATCTGGTCGAGCTTGCCGCGGTTGTCCACTAGAATCTTCCGCGCCACCTGGTACGCGTGGTCGATGATCCGACGCACCTCCTCGTCGATCTCCTCCGCCACCTTCTCGCTGTAGTTCCGCTGCTCCGCGATCTCGCGGCCCAGGAACACCAGCTCCTCCTTCCGCCCGAACGTGCGTGGCCCCAGGCGCTCGCTCATCCCCCACTGCATCACCATCTGGCGGGCGATCTTCGTCCCTTGCTCGATGTCGCTTTGCGGGCCCGTCGTCATCTCGCCGATCACCAGCTCCTCCGCCACGTGCCCGCCCAGCGTCGCCGCCAGCGTGTCCTGGAACTGCGAGCGCGTCTTCAAATGGCGGTCCTCCTCCGGCAGGAAGCGCGTAAACCCGCCCGTCATCCCGCGCGACACGATCGTCACCTTGTACACCGGGTCGGCGTTCGGCAGCATCCGCGCCACCAGCGCGTGCCCCGACTCGTGATACGCGATTATCTCCTTCTCCTTCGGGCTGATCACCCGGCTCTTCCGCTCCGGCCCCGCGATGACGCGGTCGATCGCCTCGTTGAACTCCGCCATGCCCAGCCGCTTCTTGTTGCGCCTCGCCGCCAGGAGAGCGCCCTCGTTGACCAGGTTCGCCAGGTCCGCGCCCGAGAAGCCCGATGTCTGCTTTGCCAAATCCGTCAACTCGACGTCCTTGTCTAGCGGCTTCCCCTTCGCGTGCACCTCCAGAATCGCCTTGCGACCCTTGATATCCGGCCGGTCCAGGATCACGTGCCGGTCAAAGCGCCCCGGTCGCAGCAGCGCCGGGTCCAAAATGTCCGGCCGGTTCGTCGCCGCCAGGACGATGATATTAGTGTTCGTGTCGAAGCCGTCCATCTCCACCAGGATCTGGTTCAGCGTCTGCTCGCGCTCATCGTGGCTGCCGCCCAGGCCCGCGCCGCGCTGCCTGCCCACCGCGTCGATCTCGTCGACGAACACGATGCACGGCGCATTGCGCTTCGCCTGGTCGAACAGGTCGCGCACTCGCGAGGCGCCCACGCCCACGAACATCTCCACGAACTCAGAACCGCTGATCGAGAAGAAGGGCACGCCCGCCTCGCCGGCCACGGCCTTGCTCAGGAGCGTCTTCCCCGTTCCCGGCGGCCCGAGCAAGAGCACGCCGTGCGGGATGCGCGCGCCCAAGGATGAGAACTTCTCCGGATACTTGAGGAACTCGACGACCTCTTCCAGCTCCTCCTTCGCCTCGTCCACGCCGGCCACGTCCATGAACGTCACCGTCGGCTTATTGCCGCTGAACATGCGCGCCCGGCTCTTCCCGAAGCTCATCGCCTGCGAGTTCGAGCCCTGCGCCTGGCGTAACATAAAGATCAGTACCGCCCCCAGGAGCACGAACGGCAAGAAGTTGATCAGCAGCGGCAGGAAGTTGCCCCACTTGCTCGGCGACGCCACGTGCACGTCGACGCCGTTCGTCCCGCCGACCGGCACGCCCGCATCTTGAAGCACCTGGGTCAGGCTCGTGCCGCTCTCCTTCCGCGACTTATAGACCGTACTGTCGCCGTTCAGATGGACGGTCAGGTCATCGCCCGACACGTCGATGCTCTGAACCTTGCCGTCGCGTGCCAGAGCAATGACCTCGCCTATGTCCTTCGACTCGGTGCTAGAAGGCTTGTTGCCGAGGAAAGACCATACGATCGCCACCACCGCCACGACGATGAGCAAGTATATGAACGTGTTGCGCATCCAGCGAGAACCCATACGAACTCCTAATACGCCTAATACTGGACACTAGAATTATATCAGACTTGAGAACGAACCGAAAGGCGAAGCCACCGGACGCCGAAGCGCGCGCGGCGATGCGCCTCCGCCGTATCCTCTACCCCACCGGATTATCGGCAGGCCGTCCCCTTTCGCCAGCGACACGGCCTACGGCTGCTTGTCCGACGCCAAAACGCCGCCCTGCGCCCAGTTGCTCCGGTCGACGTCCTCGAAGACGATGATCGTCGCTTCCGGCGTCGTCTCCGCGATGGCGCACACCGCCTCCGTGATTGCGCGCGCCAGCTCCTGCTTCTGCGCGTGCGTGCGTCCCATCCACATCTCCACTCGCACGATTGGCATCGCCCGCTCCTTTCTGACCATCCCGTTTCGAACCCTGATGATACCACGCCTCGCTGGCCTGATTCGCGCCCAGCGACCTCGCCATCGCCGTCCGCCCCCTGCACTCCCCCAGTGTCGGTAGTCATAGGGTCGGGCCGAGCGTGCTATAATTGGGCGCCGCGAGCCGACCGTAGTTGGAGGGCCACGCCGACTTGCCTAAAGAGTTCCTCGTTGCCGCCAAGCGCCGTCTGCCTAAGGCCGAGCGGGACCTGCTGGATGCGGCCGTCCGCCTGGCAACGAGACGGGAGCTGGCCGTCTACCTCGTCGGGGGCAGCGTCCGCGACCTCTTGCTTGACCGCCCCCACCTCGACCTCGATCTGGCCATCGAGGGTGACGCGATCGCGCTGGCGGAGGAGATCGCCCAGACAGCGGGCAGTCGCGTCGCCGTCCACACCGGCTTCGGCACGGCGTCCGTCGGCGGCGATGCGTTTCGTCTCGACTTCGCGCAGACGCGCGCGGAGAGCTATTCGCGGCCCGGCGCTCTGCCGACGGTACGCCCGGCATCCATCGACGCGGACCTGGGGCGGCGCGACTTCACGGTGAACGCGATGGCGCTGCGACTCACTACGCCTGGCGCCGGCGAGTTGCTCGACCCCCACGACGGCAGGCGGGACCTGGAGCAACGGCTGATCCGCGTCCTGCACGACGAGAGCTTCCGCGACGACGCCACACGCATGCTGCGCGCTGTGCGCTACGAGGGGAGACTCGGCTTCAGGATAGAGCGGCGGACGGCGGGACTCCTGCGGCGCGACCTGTCGTATCTGGCGACGATCAGTGGCGCGCGCGTTCGGCGAGAGCTCTTCGCCATGTTCGACGAGGAGCGGCCGCGCGATCTCCTGCGGCGCTCTCAGGAGCTGGGGCTGCTGGCGGCGTTGCATCCTTGCCTGCGCCTGGACGAGGAGGGAGAAGCCGCTTTCATACGAGGGGAGGTCGAGTCGCCCGCGCCCTGGGACGAACTCTGCCTCTGTCTGCTGTGCTGGGGCGCTTCGGAGGGAGACGTGGAGTCGCTGGCGGAACGATTGTCGCTGGCCAAGCGCCACGAGCGGGCTCTGAGAGACACGACGCGGCTGGTGGGGCTCATGCCGGCGCTATCGGAGGCGCAGGTCGCGCCGAGCCGGGTCGTGGAAACGCTGGAGCCTCTCAGCACGGCGGCGGTGCGAGCGCTGGCGCTGCGGACGGGGGAAGGGCTGGCCAGCGAGCGCGCGAGACGCTTCCTGCGCGAGTGGCGTCAGGTCAGGCCGTTCCTAAGCGGGCAGTCGCTGCGGCGTCTCGGCGTGGCGTCCGGCCCGGAGCTCGGCGACGTGCTGCGACGGCTGCGCGCGGCGCGCCTGGACGGCGTCACGCGAAATCGAGAGGACGAGCTGGCGCTGATCGGCAAGCGGGGCGGCTAGGCCCGCGCGGCCGGATGGCGTCCCTCCAGCCAGGCGAGGGTCGCGGGCGGCAACTCGCGCAGCGGAAGCTCCTCGACGGTGCAGGGCGGCAGCGAATCCAGGAATACTGACCCGTAGGCCTTGCTCTTGAGCCGCCGGTCGAGGATGACGACCACGCCGCGGTCGGTCTTGCGCCGGATGAGCCGGCCGAAGCCTTGCTTGAAGCGAATGACGGCCTGGGGCAGCGTGTAGTGGACGAAGGGGTCCTCGTAGAGGGCGGCCCGGGCCATGAACACGGGGTCGGTGGGGACGGCGAAGGGGAGGCGCGCCATGATGAGCAGCGAGAGCGCCTCGCCGACGACATCGACGCCTTCCCAGAAGCTGGCGGTACCCAGGATGACGGTCCGCTTGTTCTCGCGGAGGGCGTTGAGCAGCGACTTCGCCGGGCCGTCGATGCCCTGTCCCATCACCAGTATCCCCTCTTGCTCCAGAGGCCGCTTGGCAGCGTGATAGGTCGCGCCGAGAGCACCGTGGGAGGTGAAGAGGACGAGCGCCCGCCCCTCGGTCGCGCGGCAGAGGTCGATCACCACCTGCTCAAGCTCCACCTGATAGCCGGCCTCGTTCGGCTCCGGCATGTCGGAGGGCAGGAGGAGGAGCGCCGAGCGGGCGTAGTCGAACGGCGAGCCGAACACCGCTTGTCGCGGCTCGTCGAGGCCGACGCGCTCGCAGAGGTAGTCGAAGCGACCGGCAACGCTGAGCGTGGCGCCGGTGAGGACGACGCTCTCCTTCTGGGTGAGGAGGCGGTCGCGGAGGGCGTCGGCGACCTGCAACGGCGCCGAGCAGAGGTTGACGCTGCCCGTGGAGCGCGCGTAGTTCATCCAGGCAATGGTGTCGGCGTCGTCGCGGGCGAGGACGGACGCGACCCCCTGCCGCAGGCGTTGCGCCTCCTGCAAGACACCCAGTGTCTCCGCCAGCAGCTCGTCGCGGGTCGGCAGGATGCCCTCCTCAGCCTCGGTGAGGGCTTCGGCGGCGCGCGAGACGATCCCGGCGATCCGCTGGAGAGCGATATCCAGGTTCTCCCAGGCGATCTCGACGTTCGACCAGTCGGGCTGGATCCGTATGGCGCGTGTCACGAGGAGGCGCGGGTCGTAGCCGCCCTCATGCGTCGCCCGGTCGAGGAGGAACGACGTCAGGAGGTCGAAGAGGGAGGGCAGCGCTCGCCGGGCGCTCTCGGCCTCGCTTCGCAGCTCTTCGGCGACGCCAAGCAAAGCCGGGACAGCGCCGGGCTGCGAGCGCAGGCCCAGGAGAAGGCTCTCGGTGAGTCCGCTGGCGCGTCCGCGGCCAAAGCGGTGGTAGACGCGGTCGAGGAGGGCGGAGACGTCGCTGTCGCTGCCCTGAAAGCCGAACTGCTGGGTCGCTTCGTCCTCGAGGTTGTGCGCCTCGTCGATGACCAGGTGACGGTACTCCGGCAGGACGTTGCCGTCGGTGGCGACGTCGGAAAGGAGAAGGGCGTGGTTGACGACGAGGACGTGGGAGGCTTCGGCGCGCCTCCTCGCCCGCTGGAGGAAGCAGACGCCGCGTCGCACGTAATGGCAGGGGAG
>JBEKDP010000046.1:0-10398 GCA_050014295.1 Dehalococcoidia bacterium
GACCTGCCACATCTCCCTTAGAGATCGACCCCCTGCTCTGCTATCATCACCCCATGACGTCGACCCGATTCCGTGAGCCCGGTCGGACCCGCCCGCGACATCAATCATACATAGCCGCACATAGCCCCGGACCACAGGTTCGGGAAGCAGCGAAAAAAATAAAACGCTTGAATTCAACCGGTCAATCAAACGCCACCCGCGTCGCCCTACTTCTTGGGGAGGCCGCTGAGAGCGTTGAGGAGGCCCGAAGAGGCCGCCTCGTGCGCCGTACGCAGCGCATTCTTGAAGGCGAACGCGTCGCTTCGACCGTGCGCCACAACGACGATGCCTTTCACCCCCAGCAGCGGCACGCCGCCGTACTCTGAGTAGTCCAGCCGCCGCCGCATCTCCCGCAGAGCGCCGTGCAGCGCCAGACCGGCCAGCCGGTACTGAACCCTGCTCGACATGATCTCCCGCATCCGCGAGAAGACGAACTCCAGCACCGCCTCCGTCGCCTTGACCGTCACGTTGCCCGTAAAGCCGTCGGTCACCACCACGTCGACGGCGCCTCTAGTGATGTCCTTCCCCTCCACGTTGCCGATGAAGTTGAGGTGCGTCCGTTTCAGCTTCTGGTGCACCTCCTGCGCCAGCTCGTTCCCCTTCCTCTCCTCCTCGCCGATGTTCAGCAGGCCCACACGCGGCCGCGCGATCCCGAACATCCTCTCCATGTAGGTCGAGCCCATGTGGGCGAACTGGACGAGATACGACGGCTTGCAGTCGGCGGTGGCGCCCACGTCCAGCACGAGGACGCCCTGCTGCGTCGAGGGGAAGAGCGCGGGGATTGCCGGCCGGTCGATACCCGACAGGCGCCCGAGATTTAGAAGGGCGGACGCGACCACGGCGCCGGTGTTCCCCGCCGAGACAACCGCCGCCGCCTCGTCGTTCTTCAGAAGGCGCATCGCCACGTTGACCGAGGCGTCCCGCTTCTGGCGCACCGCCTGCGCCGGCGACTCGCCCATCGCGATGACCTCCCGCGCCTCGACGACGCGCAGCCCCGCCGATCGCGGCGACTGGCGGGCAAGCTCACCCTCTATCATGTCCCTCCTGCCGACAAGCGCGATCTCCAGTCCCAACTCGCGCGCCGCTTGGACCGCTCCTTCGACCGGCTCGCGGGGAGCCCGATCCCCACCCATGCAATCGAGGGCTATGATCATGCGCTTCTACTCCGGAGATCTCATCGCCATCATACACTACGCCGGTCCAGCAGCCGTCAGTCGTTCCTTAGTGACGCGCGGAACTCGTCCTCCATTCGACGGCGCAGGTCGGCGTCGACGAGCACGTCGACGGCGGTCATCGCCAGCGCCTTCGCAGCATCGAGGAGGCCGCGATGGCCCTCTTCGGAGCCGGCGATGCGGGCGAAATCAGAAGTATGAATGCTCATCCCCGGTGGCGCAATCGCAATCGAGGGGTGGATCGCCGGTAGAAGGAGACTGACGTTGCCCATGTCGGTGCTCCCCAGCGGGCGCGGCATTAGAGAATCCTCGACCACGCGGCCGAGCACCGCCAGGTTTCGCTGATAGACTTCTGCGAGCGCCCGGTTCGGCCGCAGCGGCGCGTACTGCACGTCGTCCCAGCGGTACTCGAGGCGTGCGCCTGTGGCGTCGGACCCGGCCTGGAAGCAAGCCAACACTCTGTCTTTCAACTCCTCCAAGTAGCTCTCGTCCTCCGCCCGCACAAGAAAGACGGCCGCCGAGTGGCCGGGGACAACGTTGGGCGCCTGCCCGCCGTCAGTGATGACGCCGTGGATACGGGCGCTATCACGGATGTGCTGTCGCAGAGCGCCGATAGCGTTGAAGGCCAGAATGAGAGCGTCAAGGGCGTTTATGCCCGATTCAGGCCGGCTGGCCGCGTGTGCTTCCCTGCCGAAGTACTCGAGGTTCAGCGTGACGCAGGCAAGCGCTGCCGTGAGCGCTGCGTTGCGCGACCCCGGGTGGACGAGCATCGCCGCGTCCAGGCCCGCAAAGCCGCCGCGCCCCGCCATGATCGCCTTTCCACCGTACACCTCTTCGGCCGGCGTGCCGATGACGGCGACACTACCGCCGGTCGCTTCCAGCACGCGGCTGACCGCGACCCCGGCGCCCGTCGAGCTGGCGGCGATAATGTTGTGGCCGCAGGCGTGGCCCAAGCCAGCCAGGGCATCATATTCGGCCAGAAGACCGACGCAAGGGCGTCCGGCGCCGCAGGTGGCGCGAAAGGCGGTGGGGAGGCCGCAGAAGTCGCGCTCGACGGCGAACCCGCGCCCTTCCAGGTAGGCGCCGAGCCAGGCGCAGGCGTTTTCCTCCTGGAAACCGGGCTCGGGATTGTCGTGGATGCGGAGGCTGAGGTCGATGAGAGCATCTCGCTGCGCCTCGACCTCCTCGACCACGCGGGCCTTGAGCTTGTCGACATCTTCTAAAGGCATCATCGAACCAGCGCGACGAATCGCATTGTAGGAGCGACCAGATACCCGGTCAAGGCGACAATTGGGAACCCTGTTGGAGAACAACGGCTTGGTACCGCCCATCCTGGTAGACGAGAACGCACCTGTCCTCAATCTGGGCGGACAGAGGGGGGAGTTGTACACCGTTCGCGGTCACGACGCTGATGTCCGCGTGGTAAAGGTCGATCGCCGCCGGTATCCTATCGCCGTAGGGATCGAACAGAGGGCTGTTGAGAACGAAGACGCTGCCCTGCGGTTGAAGATGGCATTCCGAATTGACGTCACGAAGCAGAACCTGAAACCCGGCCGCCTGGATATGGAGCCACTCCTGGTGATCGCGGGTCTGTATTGAGAAGAAGAGCACCAGACCAAAAAGGCAGATCGCCGAGGCGACGGGCGCTGCTTCGCGCCAGACACGGACTGCGCGTTGGTACAACCCCGCCAACACGACGGCAAGCAGCGCCGCAAAAGGGAGCGAGGCTTGGTAAGTATAGCGGAGCTCCGTACCCGCGCTGAACGATACGTACGGGAAGATAGCCAGGAAAAGCCACAACAGCAAGAATATGGCGACGTGACGCCGCAGGATGACCGCGACCGCAGCACCGACCAGCAGCAGCCAGGCGCCAGCAGTGCGAAACGGCAGCACCCAAGAGCCCCAGGTGCTGGGAAACGGGAAGGTTATCCAGCGGAGATACGCCCAGTAGTTCCGTAGCAGATGACCCCCCAACCGGTAGCCGGTCCGTCCAGTGTCCAAGCCGTATTCCTGCACCAACATGAAGAGCGCGAAGGCTAGCGCCACGACGGCGAAAGGCGCGAGAATGGCCATATTCCTTCGTCGCGATTCCCAAGCAACCTTTGGTCCCTCAACGACCAATAACAGCGGGCCGAGCGCCGGGAGCAAGAAGACCGCTGACTCCTTCGACAAGAGCGCCAGGAAGGCCGCAGCTAGCGCGCCCCAGTAGAGCATTCGGGAACTTGGCCCGGTCCTCAGATAGACGATGAAGAGGACCATGCACAGCAAGACAAAGAAAGCGGCGAGGAGCTCAAACACCTGAGAGATCCAGGTGACGCCGATGTCGTACGCAGGAAACACGACAAACAGTGTGCCGGCAACCAACGCCGCGACGCGAGAGCGAGTGAGCAGGATGACGAGGATGACAAGCAGAGCGGCGTTGAGGCCGTGTAGCACCAGGTTCACGACGTGGTAGGGTGCGGCGTTGAGCCCGAAGGTGTTTCTCGCTAGAAAGAAGTAGGCCATCCCCAGCGGCCGCCATGACGATAACCCTCCGCCATAAGGCAAGGAGCGAGGCAGGGCCAGGGAGCGGCGCAAGTGGGTTAGGATGTCGACATCCGTCACCCGGTGGAGCAGTATAAAGTCGTCTAGGGCAAAGCCGTCACGCATGAAGTTGAAGTAGGTGGCAACTGCCAGGCCGAGCGGAAAGAGAAGCGCAAGCAGGAGCAGTGGCGTCGACGGCGCCGCTTCTCCCTCTTCCAGGATCCCAAGCGACCTCAGGGTTCTTCGAGCATCCATTGGGCCCCGATTCTCCTGCAAACGATTCCCCTGGGCAAGTCGACCAGTGATTGCCGTGCCCGCCCTGATAGCTTATCATGATGATTGGTAGGGTATGCTGTTCGGGAGCTGGGGGAGTCCTTCCCCGGAAGGACGGGCCCGGCTGAGAGGGTGGCCAGCCGCCACCGACCGTTTGAACCTGACCTGGGTAATGCCAGCGTAGGGAGAAGCGGAAGTGTTGGTCTGCGCTACTCGTTCTCCGCACAGCGAGTGGCGCTTTCTTGTCTCTGGAGGTCGCGCATCCTTGAAAACGGTAATGACCATCGCTGGCTCCGACCCCAGCGCCGGGGCTGGCATCCAGGCTGACCTGAAGACATTCGCCGCGCTCGGCGTGTACGGGACCTCGGTCATCACGGCGATCACCGTCCAGAACACGCTTGGCGTCTTTAAGGTGGAGGCGCTGTCGCCCGCGTTGGTCGCCTCCCAGATCGACGCGGTCGTCAGCGACGTCGGCGCCGACGTCGTGAAGACAGGCATGCTTGCCGCTGCTGCCATCGTCGATGTCGTCGCGGCAAAACTGCGGCAATATGGTCTCACGAAAGTCGTCGTCGACCCCGTATTGGAGGCCAAGAGCGGCATCGCACTCCTACCTGTCGAAGGCCTGACCACCTTCCGCGAGCGGGTGCTGCCGCAATCACTCGTGATCACGCCGAACGTCGCGGAGGCCTCCACGCTCGTCGGACGACCCCTCGACAGCTGGGACGACCTACGCCAGGCCGCCCGCGACATCGCCGAGATGGGCGCGAGGAACGTCGTCATCACGGGCGGCCATCTAGAGGGGCCCCCGACCGACCTCTTGTTCGACGGCCGGCAGTTCCATGAGTTCGTGGGGCCACGCGTCGTTACCAACAACACGCACGGCACCGGCTGTACCTTTGCCTCCGCGATAGCTGCGGCGCTGGCGAAGGGCTCCAGCGTGCGGCAGGCGGTGGCGACGGCCAAGGCGTACGTTACCAAAGCGCTGCAGATGTCGTATCCCATCGGTGGCGGGCAGGGCCCCGTGCACCACTTCTTTCGTTACTGGCAGGACATCAGGCAATAGCCTTACACCGTTGTCCTTCCGGACGGCGGCGGCCAGGAGGCCGATATGACAAACGGCACAACTAGCGCGAACGGAACCCAGACTCAGAAGCATTACGCCCGCCGCGGCGTCATCACCGACCAGATGCGGACGGTGGCCGAGAAAGAGGGCCTGGAGCCGGAGTTGGTGCGCCGGGAAGTGGCGACCGGCCGGCTGGTGATCCCGGCGAATATCAATCACGCCAGTCTCAGCCCCATCGGCATCGGCAGCGTCGCAGGCGTTAAGATAAACGCCAACATCGGCAACTCCGCTCTCTCGTCGGACATCGCAACGGAGCTGTGCAAGCTCCAGGTGTCGGTCAAGTTCGGTGCCGACACGGTGATGGACCTGAGCACCGGCGGCGACATCGACTCCATCCGCCGCGCGATCATCCAGGCGAGTCCCCTGCCGGTGGGCACGGTGCCCATCTATCAGGTGGCGGCGGATCTGGAGCGGATTGACCAGATGACCGTCGAGGACCTATTCGAGATGATCGAGCACCAGGCGGAGCAGGGCGTCGACTTCATGACGGTGCACTGCGGCATTCTCCGCGAGCACATCCCGCTGGTGCAGACGCGCGCCACCGGCATCGTCAGCCGCGGCGGCGGCTTGCTGGCGCAGTGGATGATGCACCACGGCCGCCAGAACCCGCTGTACGAGCGCTTTGACGAGCTGTGCGGCATCGCCCGCCGCTACGACGTAACGCTCAGCCTCGGCGACGGGCTGCGTCCCGGCTCGCTGATCGACGCCAGCGACGAGGCCCAGTTCGCCGAACTGAAGGCGTTGGGCGAGCTCACGGAACGCGCCTGGGCGAAGGACGTTCAGGTCATAGTCGAGGGGCCGGGCCACATTCCGCTCGACCAGATCGAGATGAACGTTAAGCGTCAGCAGGAAGTCTGCCACGGTGCCCCGTTCTACGTGCTGGGGCCCTTGGTGACGGATATCGCCCCCGGCTATGACCACATCACGTCGGCGATCGGCGCCACCGTCGCCGGGTATGCGGGTGCCAGCTACTTGTGCTATGTGACGCCCCGGGAGCATCTCGGCCTGCCCAGCCTGGAGGACGTCAAGGTCGGCGTCATCACCTACAAGATCGCGGCCCACGCCGCCGACGTTGCCCGCCGCCGCAACGGGGCCCGCGACCGCGACGACGCCATGGCGCGCGCCCGCTACGCCTTCGATTGGGAGCAGCAGTTCGCGCTGTCGCTGGATCCGGAGACGGCCCGCCGCCTGCATGCCGAGACGCTCCCCGAAGGCTACCCCAAAGAGGGCAACTTCTGCTCGATGTGCGGCCCCAAGTTCTGCCCGATGCGCATGAGTCATCAAATGAGCGAGGCGCCGGCCACGGGAGTGGACACGTGAGGAGCAAGCAATGAATTTCTCCTATCCCAAGTACACGGCCATCTTGGCGGCGGCGGCGGTCGTCGTCCGCGATGGTCGCCTGCTGCTGCTGGAGGACCGCTGGGGCAGATGGGGGCTCCCATCGGGCTTCTTGGAGGACGGCGAGTCACCGGAGGAGACGATCCGCCGCGAGGTCCTCGAAGAGCTCGGCATCGAGTGCGAGGTGCTGGCGCCCTTCAAGACGGTGGTCGACTGGAAAGGGCCCGAGGGGAGCGTCTTCGTCCTCTTCCGCTACACCGTCCGCCTGCGCAGCAACGACTTTCTGCCCAACGAGGAGGTCGTCCGATTCGAGTGGGTGCCCTTCGACGAGCTCAAGCGCTACAACGTTTGGCCCAACGTCCTCCTTCTGACAGAGGAGATCGGCACGCCGGCTCCGCCCGAGGGCCGCCGACCGACGAGCTAAGCAGCTAGGTTGGAGCGTATGGAAGACTACCTAGAAATCGCCGGCAAGAAGTTCCGTTCGCGCCTCCTGGTGGGAACCGGGAAGTACCGCACGCCCGAGGAGATGGTGGCGGCGCTGGATGCATCCGGCGCGGAGATCGTTACGGTCGCGATCCGCCGCCTCGACCTCGACAAGCCCGGCCAAAAGTCACTTCTGGACCACATCGACTGGAGCCGCTACACGATCCTGCCGAATACTGCCGCCTGCCGAGCGGTCGAAGAGGCGCTCTTCACCGCCCGCTTGGGCCGCGAGGTCACCGGCTCCAACTGGGTGAAGCTGGAGGTCGTGCCCGATTCGAAGTACCTGCTCCCCGATCCGGTCGCCACCCTGGAAGCGGCGAAGACGTTGATCGGCGAGGGCTTCGTCGTCCTGCCTTACATCCACGCGGACCCCGTCCTCGCTCGCAAGTTGCAGGACGTCGGCTGCGCCACCGTGATGCCGCTCGGCTCAGCCATCGGCTCTGGCCAAGGGATCTTGACGGCGGAAGAGATCCGTATCATTGTCGAGCAGGCGAGCGTGCCGGTCGTCGTCGACGCTGGCCTCGGCGCCCCCTCGGACGCCGCCCTAGCGATGGAGCTGGGGGCAGACGCCGTGCTGATGAACACTGCGCTTGCGGAGGCCGGCGACCCGGCTCTCATGGCGGACGCCATACGCAAGAGCGTGGAGGCGGGCAGGCAGGCATACCTCGCTGGTCGCATTCCGAGGAAACGCTATGCCTCGGCCAGCAGCCCCATAGACGGGGTGCCTGGCCGCACCGCCGGAACAGGAGCCAATCGATGACCACTTTCGCACCCACTCGCATGGGGCGGTTACGCCTCCCCAGCCTATGCCTGGTGACAGACAGGCGCCGCTGCAGCGCGATAAGCCTGGAGGACGTGATTATGCAGGCGACTCAGGGCGGCGCGAACGTCGTCCAGCTCAGAGAGAAGGACCTCTCGGCAGCCGAGCTGTTTACGCTGGGCGTGCGCCTGCGCGAGATCACGAAAAATCGCGCGCTTCTCCTCATAAACGACCGCGTGGATGTCGCCCAGGCCTGCGGCGCCGACGGCGTCCAACTGCCCGAGAATGGCTTGCCGACGCCTGTCGCCCGCTGGGTGCTGGGACGTCACGCGCTCGTCGGGCGGTCGGTGCACAGCGTCGAGGCGGCGGCTCAGGCCGAGGGCGACGGCGCCGACATGGTCGTGGTCGGCCCGGTCTTCCAGACCGCGTCGAAGCCCGACGCCGCACCGGTCGGCCTCGAGTTGGTGCGGGAGATAGCGAACGGAATAACGATCCCCGTGCTCGCCATCGGCGGCATCACCCCCGAGAACGTCGGCGACGTGATCAGGGCCGGCGCCAGCGGCGCCGCCGTTGTTTCCGCTATCTGCGGCGCCGCCGACCCACGGGCAGCCGCCGAGGCGCTTGTCCAGGCAATGGCGGAGGCCTGGCAGGAGCGCCTGGTCGCCAAGTCGGGAGCATAAGACAATGATCTCCATCACGGTGAATGGCAAGCGGCGAGATCTGGAGAGCGAGACCGACCTCACGGGCTTCTTGAGTGCGCTCGATGTGGACACGCGCGGCGTCGCTGTTGCCTATAACGGCGAAGTCGTCGCCCGCTGCCGCCACGCTGAGGTGCGGCTCCGCGACGGCGACGTTGTTGAGATCGTACGCATGGTGGGCGGCGGCTAGCGCGTTCCGGCGATGACCTCGCACCAATCCCCCGATGTAATCGTTGTCGGCGGCGGCGTCATCGGCTGCTCCATCGCCTATCACCTGGCGCGCGAGGGCGTCACGGTTGCCGTCCTGGATCGAGGAGAGATCGGCGGCGAAGCGTCGAGCGCGGCTGCCGGAATGCTCGCCCCTCTCGCCGAGATGGAAAGAGCTGGACCCCTTCAGGACCTCGGACTGGCCAGCCTGCGCCTGTTCCCGGAGTTGGCGGCCGCGCTCCAGCGGGACGCAGGCGTTGACATCGAGCACCTCGCATCGGGGATCCTGCGGGTGGTCCTCACCGAAGACGAGGAGGCGTACCTACGCGGCTTGGCATCCGATCCTGCCGCCGAGCTTGAGTTGCACTGGCTCGCGCCCAACGAGCTTCGCGATCTCGAGCCCGCGCTCAGCCCTGCAGTCCGGGGGGCGCTCTACTCGCCGGAAGAGCAACAGGTGAACGCCGATCGCCTAGTGCAGGCACTCGCCAGAGCAGCGTCGGCGTTCGGGGCCGCGCTCTTGCCGCAGCGTCCAGTCACGAGGTTGCTAACCCGCAACGGTCGCATCGAGGGCATACGAACGCCTACCGGCGACTTATTCGCTGGGCATGTAGTCCTCGCCGCCGGGCCCTGGACAGCGACGCTCGCAGCGCCAATCGGTGTCAACGTGCCTGTTTTTCCCGTACGCGGGCAGATGATGGCGTTCCCGTCGCGCTCGGCGCTCCGACACGTCGTTTGGGCAAGCGCCGGATATCTCGTGCCGAAGGCGAACGGCCTCGTCTTCGCTGGCGCGACAGTGGAGAAGGTGGGGTTTCGCAGAAACACCACAACCGCGGGCCTAGCCGGACTGAAGCGCATGGCTTCTTCACTAGTGCCACGCCTCGCCGCCATCGATGCTGCGGATAGCTGGGCAGGCCTCCGGCCGGGGTCGCCGGACGGACTGCCTATCCTTGGCCCTCTGCCGGGGTGGGAGCGACTGAGCGTGGCGTCAGGGCACTACCGCAACGGCATCCTGCTCGCCCCGATAACTGGCCAACTGATCGCCCGCTCGATCATCGACGGCTCTTCAAACGAAGCGCTCTCCCCCTTTAGCGCCGCCCGTTTCGTCGCCGCCTCCTGAGCCGGAGATCTCGCTTTTCTACCCGAACCTCGATGCCAGGCACCGCGCCGCCTCCCGAACGTCATCGGCCGCGCAGACAGCACTGATCACGGCCACCGCGTCGGCGCCGGCCGCCAGCACCAGGTCGACGTTCTCCTCACTGATGCCGCCGACCGCGACTACTTGCACGCCCACCGCCTGTTTGACCTCACGCAGTCGCTCTGGGCTGGCGGGTCGCGTCGTCCCTTTCGTACCGCTTGGGAAGATGCTCCCGACGCCCACGTAATCGGCGCCGCTCTGCTCGGCGCGTCGGGCCTCGTCAACGTCATTCGTCGAGACGCCGACGAGGAAGCCGACGGGGATCCATTTGCGCACCGCTTCGACCGGCAGGTCCTTCTGCCCGAGGTGGACGCCGTCGGCGCCGCAGGAGAGGGCGAGATCGACGTGGTCGTTGACGATAAACAGCGCCCTCTGCGACGTGCAGAACTCGCGGATGGCGCGCGCCGGGACCAGCTGCTCGCCCTTGTCGCGGAGCTTGTCGCGCCATTGAATGACGCTCGCGCCGCCCTCGAGCGCTAGCCGTGCCACCTCGACCGCGTCACGCCCGCGCGTATGCTGGGGGTCGACGATAACGTAGAGACCGCGAACAAACCGTTGCTGTGCCATTGTTCAAGTCGACCGTCTAG
>JBEKDP010000047.1:0-10365 GCA_050014295.1 Dehalococcoidia bacterium
GTCAGGGCACTCCAGCGCCGGTGGAGCCGGCCCGGCGCTTTCTGCTCCGGGATGAACTCGTCGAGCTTGTCCAGGAGGTCTTCGATTTCCCGCTGCAGATCGCTTGGCATCTGATCCGTCCCCTCCACACCCAGCGCGCTCCTCACCCTCATTCTACTCTTTCGGGGAAAGGGAATCCACGCGGGAGGCGTGCGTTTTCGGCGGTGCGAAAGGAGTTTGAGCGCTGATTGGGAGTCGGCTCAGTCGAGGGGGTTCATGACGAGGCCGGTGGGCAGCTTGGGGTAGTAGTAGGTCGATTTCTGGGGCAGGCGCTCAGCGGCGTCCGCGACATCGAGGACGCGCTCCGTCGGCGTCGGGTTGAGGAAGAAGGCGAGGGCGCACTGTCCGGACTCCACCAGGCTCAGGGCCTCCGCGCCGTCGTGGGTGAAGTCGACGCGGTCGTCGCCCTCGCCGACGCCGAGGATGCCGGACAGGACGAGGTGCTGGAGGACGGCAGCATCGAGGGAACGCCAGGAAGCTGGCTTGTCGGCGGGCAGGAGACGCGCGACGTTCTCGGCATCGCGGGTGGTGAGGATGAGGCGGCGACCGGCGGAGTCGGCAACGCCAAGGGCGATGCCCCGCTTGCCGGCGGCGGCGAGGAGCACCTCGATGCGCGGCCAGGCGTCGACGCCAGCGACCGCGTCGCTCACGTCGTCGAGCTGGAACGCGGGCGCAAGGCGGGCAGCGAAGTCGGGCGGCGCAGCAACGGACTTGAGCAGCCGGTGCGTGGGAAGGACGACGAGGCCGGGGTCGTCTCTGGCGACGAGGGCCAGGAGGGCGAAGTTCTCCCCCTCTTCCCCGCTCCAGGCCGGCGCCTGGGAGCGCCGCTCTTTCAGGTAGTTTAGAGCGGTCTCATAGCGGTGATGGCCGTCGATCACGTAGAGGCGCTCGTTCCGGAACAGGCGGTCGAGCATCTGGGCGGCATCCGGAGAGTCGATAGCGCGGAGGCGATGGCTTCCGCCCTCGAACTGCGCTTCCGCCAGGAGGGACGCGCGGCGCTGCGCCTCGTCGAGCGTCCGACGAACGTCGCCGGGGGCATCGCGGTAGAGCGCCAGGATGGGGCTGATGTTGACGCGGCAGGCGCGGAGCAGTTGCAGGCGGTCCTCTTTGGGGGCGCCCAGGGTGTGCTCGTGCGGGCGGATCGAGCCTTCGTCCCACTCCTGCAGGCGGATGCGCGCGAAGAGCGAGCGGCGGGTGAGCGTTTGGCCGCGATGGATGAACTTCTGGTCGTGCAGGTAGAAGGCGGGGGCCGCGTCGCGGGAGAGGACACCGCTCGCCAGCCAGTCGCGGAGGGTCGCGGCGGCGCGCGTGTAGCGATTGTCGGCGGGAGTGTCGGTCGCGCTTGTCTCGCCGTACTCGAGGCGGACGGCGTTGAACGGGCTGCGCTCGTAGAGCAGGCGCTGCTCGGCCGGCGAGATGACGTCGTAAGGGGGACAGAGCAGGTCGCTCAAGTCGGGTTGGCGGTAGCGCAGGCCAGGGAAGGGGCGGACTTCGGCCATGGCGACTTCCTTGTCTCGTCGATGGGCACAGGGCGCGAGGATGCGAATTGACCGCTCGGCGGGCCGTCTCTAGAATAGGCCCCAGCCTCCCCCTAGCATACCTGCGGAGCGCATCGATGGTCTACTGCACCTTCTGCAACATCGTGGCGAAGGAAAGTCCGGCGGACATCCTGTACGAGGATGAGGAGATTGTCGTTTTTCGCAACGCGCTGCGCTGGGTGCCGGTGATGCTGCTGGTGGTGCCGCGGAAGCACATGACGCAGAAGGAGCTGTGGCAGGACCTCGGGCGCGTGGGGCAGGTCGCGGTCGAGATGGGGGAGAAGCACTGCCCGAACGGCTTCCGCATCCTCTCGAACTTCGGACAGGACGCGATGCAGAGCCAGTACCACGGGCACGTCCACGTACTCGGCGGCACGTGGCTGGGGGAGTACGCCTGAGGCGGGTCAGCCGCTGTATGCCCTAAGGATTCATCTCGTAGGCGCCGTTTAGGGCATACACGTGATCCCGCCACACGCGCTCGTAGCGTTCGTCATCCACCGCCGGCTTCCTGATCATCTTCAGGCAATAGCCGGACTGCTCCGGATTGCACCTCGGCTTGCTGTACAGTTGGAGCGCGAATTTCGAGAAGTCACGCACAAAGCAGTCGAAGATCTGGTCGACGATGTCGACCGGGATGTCATAGATGCGGGCGTTCTCCAGGATGAGCTGCCCGTAGGCGACAAGAGTGAACATTTCGCCGACGGTCAGCAGGAAGTCTGTGTCGCGGCTCTGGCTCTCGTCCGGAGGGGCCGATGTGAGCATCTCCGTGAATACGGCGGTCTGCTCGCGGAAGAGGTTGACGTTGGGCAGGTCCCAATCGCTGTAGGCGGCGTTGTAGTCATGGAACTGGATGTCGCCCATGCCTTTCGCCGGACCCTGGTGGAAGAGGTAGTCGTCGTTCTTCGGCTCCGAGCGCTGACCGATGCTCGCGTACTCAGCGGGGTTGAAGAAGTAGTTGGTCATGAACTTGAGGATCAGGGCGATGTTCACGTGGACTGTGCCCTCAAGCTTCGGAAGGGCGCGAATGTCCATGGCGGCGCTCTCGAAGTACATGTCTTTCTCGAAGCCCTTCGCGGCGATCACGTCCCAGAGCAGGTCGATGACTTCCTCTCCCTGCGTCGTCACCTTCATCTTCACCACGGAGTTGTAGAGGAGGTATCGCCTGTCGTTCGGCGAGGCGACACGCATGTAATCGGCGGCCCGGCGCGTGAAAAGCCGCATTGCTACCAGGCGCGCGTAGGCGTCGGTGAACATCTGCTTGACGTGCGGGAAATCGGTGACGTGCATGTTATAGAGGCGCCGGTTGGCGGCATGGGTGATCGCCTCATAGAAGGCGTGGGTGCAGATGCCCATCGACGCGGCGCCGAGGTTGAACTTGCAGACGTTGACGGTGTTGAGGGCAGTGTCCCAGGCCTCCCGCCCCTTCGAGAGAATGTCCGCTTCGCTAACCGGGTAGTCGCGCAGGGCGAACGCTGAGACGTAGGCTTGGGTGGCGACGACGTTGTCCAGCAGGTCATAACCAGGCTTCGTCGAGTCAGCTACGAAGAAGACGTATTCGCCGCTGTCCGCCATCTTCCCGAAGGTCGAGACCATGGGAGCGACGTTTCCGTTGCCGATGTAGTACTTCTCTCCGTTGGCCTTGTAGCCGCCGCCGGGCTGTGGCGTGAGTGTCATCTCCGTCGAGTAGATGTCTGCGCCATGCTGACGCTCGGACAGCCCGAAGGCAAACACGGCGCCGTCTTTCAGCAGCTCGGCGGCGCGGCGCTTGGCTTCTTCGTTTCGGCTCATCCAGATCGGGCCGAGACCGAGCGTCGAGACCTGCCAGGCGTACCAGTAGTAGAGTCCGTAGAATCCGAGAATCTCGTTGAAATCCACGTTGCGGAAGGTGTCCCAACGCGAGTCCGCATCCCCGTAGCTGGGAGGAGTAAGCAGCGTGGCGAAGATGTTCTCGTTCTTGATGTAGGTGAGGAAGTCCTCGTACCAGACCCGCTGGTGCGTGTCTTCTTTGAGCCGTCGCTTCCCTTTCTTCTCGAAGAAGTCGACGATGCTGGTCATGACCGCAAGGGAGCGCTCGTCGGGATAGCGTGGGCTGAGCTTCTTCGGGTTCAAGAGAATCATTGCTGTGACCCTCCACGGCCGCTGTCGGGGAGGTCGAACGCGGCCAGCGCCTGCTCCTGCGCTTCCATCAGCTCCCGTATGCCGCGCTCCGCGAGCTGCAACACCTGGTCGAGCATCGCCCGCGGGAAGGGAGCGCTCTCCGCCGTCCCTTGCACTTCGACGAACTCGCCGGCGGCGGTCATGACGACGTTGAAGTCGACGTCGGCGCGGGAGTCCTCCTCGTACGTGAGGTCGAGCAGGGGCACGCCGCCGACGATGCCGACGCTGACCGCGGCGAGGGCGTCCCTCAGCGGCATGTTGGCGAGGGCGCTCCGGGCGAGCAGGCCGTCGAAGGCGCGGCGAAGGGCGACGTAGGCGCCGGTGATGGCGGCGCAGCGGGTGCCGCCGTCCGCCTGGATGACGTCGCAGTCGATGGTGAAGGTGCGCTCGCCGAGGATGTCGAGATCGGTGACGGCGCGCAGGGCCCGGCCGACGAGGCGCTGGATCTCGTGGGTGCGGCCGCCGACGCGGCCCTGGGCGGCCTCGCGCGGGGTGCGGGTGTGTGTGGAGCGGGGGAGCATGCCGTACTCAGCGGTCACCCAGCCGCCGCCTCTATCGCGCAGAAAGGGGGGCAGACGGTCCTCGGCGCTGACGGCGCAGATGACCCTGGTGCTGCCGAGCTCGATGAGGGCGGAGCCTTCGGCGTGCTCCAGGTAGTCGGGGACGATGCGCAGGGGGCGCAACTGGTCGGGGCGACGGCCGTCGGCGCGTTCCAAACGGGGGCTCCTCTCTCCACTCGCTCCGGGTTGTCGGGGCGACCCGGGGCAACGGGAGTATAGCATCTGCGGTCGGCGGTGAGAAAGCGGTGCGCGTCTAGGGCAGGGCCGGCTGGCCGCGGTCGCTGGCGACCCAGAGGCGGTCGCCGTCGGTGAAGAAGGTGACGGCGCCTTCCTGATCGGTGCGGTAGAGGATCGTGCCGGCGAGGCGGTCGATGGTGGACTGCGCCGGCTGGCCGAAGTCGTTCTGGCCGACGGAGATGACGGCCACCTTGGGCTGGACTGCCTGCAGCAGCGCCTCGCTGGTCGCGTAGGCGGAGCCGTGATGGGCCACTTTCAGCACCGTCGCGTGGAGGTCGACGCCGAACTGGAGGAGGGCACTCTCGCCGGCGCTCTCGATGTCGCCGGTCAGGAGGAAGCTGACCTTTCCCCATACCAGCTTGAGCACCAGCGAGTTGTTGTTGGTGTCGGCGTCGGTACCGGTAAGCGGATCGGCGGGCGGACCGAATATCTGCAATCGCGCGCCGCTGCCGAGGTCGATCCATTCGCCGGCCGTCGCCTCATGATAGGGGATCGCGCGGTCGGCGATCAGCTTGCGAAAAGCATCCTCGGTGCTCGATTCCAGGCTGGTCGGACCGGCGACTACCTGCCCGACGTCGTAGCGCTCAAGGACGGTCACGAGGCCCATAAGGTGGTCATCGTCAGGGTGGGTCGAGAGTACCATGTCCAGCTTGCGGTCCCAGAAGGGAAGCTCCGCTCCCAGGGCGGCGGTGACAGCGCGACCGTCCGGCCCGCCGTCGATCAGGAGCTTGTGGCCGTCGGGCGTGCGGATGAGGATGGCGTCGCCCTGGCCGACATCAAAGGCCTTGACCTCCAGGCGGCTGTCCGGCGTGGAGAGGACGGCCGTCCAGGTGAGAACCGCCGGGATGGCCAGCGCGCCCGCCAGCCAGGGGGTCGGGACGGCGCGCAGGGGCCGGCCGAGCACGGCGCCGACGCGGCCGGCCGCTTGCCAGGGCCGCCGCAGGGAGCGCTCGCTGGGCCGCCGACGGCTGAGCAGCCAGGTGAGGGCGCCGAGAAGGACGTAGAGGGCGACGGCGTGGCCCATGGTGAAGCCGCGCAGCTCGATCGAGGCGAAGGGCACGCCGGCGAAGAGGCGGACGGCCTCGATCATGTAGGTCAGACCAAGCCAGGCGACCCAGCCGAGCGCCGTCGCCAGCGGGCCGGAGAAGAGGCCGGCGATGGCCACCGCCGCCGAGGTAACCATGATGAAGGGAAAGGCGGGCACGACAAGCAGGTTGGCGGGAAGGGCCACGAGTGATAGGCGCTGGAAGTGAAGGGCCATCAGCGGCAGGGTGGAGATGACGGCGGCGGCGGTGATGGTCGCCGTCTCGAAGAGCACGTCGGCGAGGCCGCCTCGCGAGGGATCGGGAAGACTGAGCAGACGGAGCAGTTGGAGCGTTCGCTCCTGAAGGAGGGGCGTCAGGCAGATGAGGCCGGCGGCAGCGGCGAAGCTGAGCTGGAAGGAGACGTCCTGGACGACGGTTGGGTTGAGGCCGGTCATGACGGCGCCGGCGACGACCAAGGAGATGAGGCCGCTGTTGGGGCGGCCGAGGAGCGTCGCGACGAGGAAGAGGGCACCCATGATCGCCGCGCGCACCAGGCTGGGCGAGGCGCCGGTGAAGACGGTGTAGGCGGCGATGGCGGCGAGGGCGAGAACCGCCGCCCGCCGGCGTCCGATGAGCCAGGCCGTCGCGGCCATGATCAGCGCGGCGAGCACCGTCACGTTGTAGCCGGAGAGGGCGATGATGTGGGAGGTGCTGGTCCCGTTGAGGTCGTCGGTCAGGTCCTGGGGTAGGGCCGCGCGCCGGCCGAGGAGGATGCCTTGTCCCAGCGAGGCCTGGGGCTCGGGAAGGGCCCGCGCTAGGGCCGAAGAGAGGTCGTTGCGGAGGCCGTGGACCGCCGCCAGCAGCGGATTGCCGCGGCCGTGCTCGATCAACGTTGTCTTGGGGTAGTTGACCTCGGAGACGACTCCCTGGCGGGCGAGGTACGAGCGGTAGTCGAAGTCGGGCAGAACGGGCGGCGTCTCCAGCTTACCTTTGATCTCCAGGAGGTCGCCGTATTGGTAGCGGGGAAGGAGCGACTGTCGGAGGAGAACGCCGCCGCTAACCGGCTGCCAGACGCCGTCCTGGAGGACCTGTCGCGCCTGGAGATGGAGGCTGACGGAGCTCGTTTTCTCTTCGGGGTCGCCGGTGACGAGCGCCCGAAACTGGACGGCGTCGCCGTCGTTGTACCGCGCGATGCCGGCGGGCTGGTCGGTCGGGCTGCCGGCGTCGAAGCGGAGGACGGCACCGCTGAAGAGGGCAGCGCAAAGAAGCGCGACCAGGGCGACATCGATCCGTCGCTGGGCGAGCGCGACGGCGGCGGAGGCAACGCCGGCAATGGCGACAAGGGGCCACGGCGGCACCAGGCCGAGCGCGGCGGCGACAGCGCCGAGGAACCAGGCGGCGGCGAGGTAGGCGAGCGTCAAGGTCCGACCGAAATCAGGTCTCTGATCTTGTCGAGGGTCGAGCGCGGGACCAGCTTGCGGTCGACGAGGTCATCGACACTCTGGAAGGGGCCCGCGGTGGTGCGCGAATCGACGATGCGCTGGGAGTAGACGGCGCCGATCCCCGGCAGGGAGTCGAGCGTGGGCGCGTCGGCGGTGTTGATGTCGATCTTGGGTTTGACGGCGGTGGCGCCGGCGACCGCGGCCACCTGCCCCAGGCGCGGGACGAAGACCTGGTCTTCATCGTGGAGGCGCTTGGCGAGGTTGACACTGGCGAGGTCGGCGTCGTCGGAGGGGCCGCCGGCGGCGTCAAGGGCGTCGACGAGGCGGTCGCCGTCCTTGAAGGCGTAGACGCCCGGGTTCTGCACGGCACCGGCGACGTAGACCTGGAGGGCGCTGCCGCTGACGGTGGGGTCGTCGAAGCGGATCTCGAGGGGCTGACGTCCGCCGCGATGCTGCAACAGGAGGACGACGAGGCCGGCGACAACGGCCGCCGCCAGGGCGCTCAGAATGGTGCTGCGATGTCCTTGCAGCCAGGCGCTCACAGGGTCCTCCCGACCCACGGCTTGGAGAGAAGCGACAACACGTTACTACTTCGCGGCTGCTTATTTCAAGGAGGGAGTCTTGGAGAATTGCGGGAAGCTGCGTCTTGATGTCTGCGCCAATAGCGCTATGCTATACTTGCGTGCGTCGATAAGAGGGGGAAAGCGGTGCGCGGTAGAGACCTGCTTTCGATAGCCGACCTGACGCCTGACGAGCTGCGACGCATCATCGACCTGGCGGTCGATATGAAGCGGAACGGCTATCCGCGGCTGCTGTCGGGAAAGACGCTGGCCCTTGTCTTCGAGAAGGCGTCGCTGCGGACGAACGTCAGCTTCACGGTGGCGATGCAGCAACTGGGCGGCCAGGCGGTCTATCTGGGCCAGAGCGAGGTCGGCCTCGGCCAGCGAGAGCCGGTGGCGGACGTCGCGCGGGTGCTAAGCCGGTACGTCGACGGCATCGCGGCGCGCACCTACGCGCAAGAGACGCTCGTGCACCTGGCCCGCTACGCGAACGTGCCGGTGATCAACGCTCTCTCGGATGAGGAGCACCCCTGCCAGGCGGTCGCCGACCTGCTGACGATCTACGAGAGCAAGGGCCACTTCCACGGCCTTACCCTGGCGTTCATCGGCGACGGCAACAACGTGGCGACGTCGCTGGTGCAGGCGGCGGCGATGATGGGAATGAACTTCGTGATGGCAACGCCGGAGGGCTATGAGCCGTCGCCGGAAACGCTGGCCCACTCGCGACAGTGGGCGGCGGCGAGCGGCGCCGCAATCGAGATCGTGCGGTCGCCGGAGGAGGCGGTGCGCCAGGCAGACGTGGTCTACACGGACGTGTGGATCAGCATGGGGCAGGAGGACAGCTACGAGTCGAAGCTGAAGGCGTTCGCCGGCTACCAGGTGAACGAGAGGCTGCTCGCGGGCGCCCCGGCGGAAGCGATCCTGATGCACGACCTGCCGGCGCATCGCGGCGAGGAGATCGTCGACGAGGTGATCGAGGGACCGCGGTCGGTTGTGTTCGACCAGGCGGAGAACCGGCTGCACGCGCAGCGAGCGATCCTGGCCCTGTTGATCGGTGGGGAGGCGGAGTAGGGCGGACGGCCGCGCCCGGCGCTGGGATGAACTCTTCTCTTGATTGGAACTGCCTCTGATGGAAGGCTTGCTGGACGCGATTCGGGAAGCGCTGTCGCGACTCGACGTCCGCAGCGTCATCGACATACTGCTGATCGCCGCGATCATCTACTGGCTGCTGCTGCTGCTGCGGGGCACGACGGCGATGTCGGTGCTGCGCGGCATCGCGATTGTGTTCATCGGCGCATTCCTGCTTGCCCGCCTGCTCGATCTTCAGGTGCTGAGCTTCCTGCTGCGGAACTCGCTGTGGGGCGTGCTGATAGCGGTGCCGATCGTGTTTCAGCCGGAGCTGCGACGGGCGCTGGAACGCCTCGGGCGGACGGGACGGCGCGCTTGGCTGGGCCGGCCCAGCTATGACGCTATGATCGACGCGGTGACGGAGGCCGCCGCCAACCTGTCGCGACAGCGGCACGGCGCTCTCATTGTGCTGGAGCGGGAGACGGGGCTGGAGGACTACATCGATACGGGCGTGCGGGTAGACGCCGCGCCGTCGGTGGAACTGCTGGAGGGCATATTCTTCCCGAACTCACCCCTGCATGATGGCGCCGTCATTGTCAGGGAGAACCGCGTGGTGGCGGCCTGCTGCACGCTGCCCCTGGCGGAGGACAGCCGTCGCGGGCTCATGGGAACGCGCCATCGCGCGGCGTTGGGGATCAGCGAGCGGACGGACGCCGTGTCGGTGGTGGTGTCGGAGGAGACGGGGCAGGTGTCGGTGGCTTCGAATGGACGCATGTCCGAGCGGCTCGATGAGGGACGGCTGCGGGCGACGCTGGAAAGCATTCTCGGAGGAATGGCCGCCAAGCGACCTGACGGCGCGGCGGCAGGTTCGAGTGCAGGTGATCGAAGGGGCTAAGAGGTGGACGGTCTAGCAAACCTCGGCCGAGGCGTCCTGGTCGTCCTCAGGGAAAGCGTCGACGTCGCCAGGCACAATCTGATGTTGGGCGTTCTGTCCATCGGCCTGGCGGTCGCGATCTGGTTCGTCGTGGTCGATTCCCAGAACACGCCGCGCACTGATTTTTTCCCGGCGCTGATCAACGTCGAGGTGGCGAACGTGCCGCAAGGGGAAGCGGTCTCGCACCTCTCCCAGCCGTCGGTGAAGTTCCGCATCACGGCGGACGAGGACGTCTGGAACAGCCTCTCCGCGAATAATTTCAAGGCCAGCGTCGATCTCTCCACCGCACCACAGGGCGCCATAACCCTTCCCGTCACGGTCTCGGCAGACCGGGGCGACATCAAGGTGGTCGAGGTCCAGCCGGCGCAGATCGTGGTGGACGTGGAGCCGCTGACCACGGCGACGGTGCCGGTGCAAGTCAAGCTCATCGGGACGGCCCCGCTTGGCTACAGCCTGTCGGACAGCAAGGTCTCTCCGCAGAATGTGACCGTTTCCGGCCCGGAGAGTCTGGTGAAACTGGTCGCGGCCGCGGTAGCCGACGTGAACCTGACGGGCGTCCAGGTGAGCCTGGAGCACGACTCGACGCTCACGGCCCGCGACAGCACCGGCAGCGACGTCAACGGTGTTCAGTTGAACCCGGACTCGGCGAAAGTGGGACTGACAATCGAGAGACAGGAGCTAGACGTCGCGTACGTAGTGAACCCGTCGCTCAGCGGCAACGTTGCGCCGGGGTACAGGATAACGGCGATCGAGACCGACCCCACGTTCGTCAGCGTCAAAGCGCCGGTTGACGTGCTGCAGTCGA
>JBEKDP010000048.1:0-10320 GCA_050014295.1 Dehalococcoidia bacterium
CTCGGCTTCTCTGCCGTCATGGCCTACGACATCGACGTCTGGGCGCCCGGTTGCGGCGAGTGGCTGGAGGTGAGCACCTGTTCCAACTGCGGCGACTTCCAGGCCCGTCGTGCCGGACTCCGCTTCCGGCGCGAAAAGGGGGCGAAGGTGGAGTTCGTCCACACGCTGAACGGCTCGGGGCTGGGCTTGCCCCGCACCCTGGCGGCGGTCATGGAGAGCTACCAGCAGCGCGACGGCTCGATCGTCGTCCCTGACGTTCTCCGCCCCTACATGGGCGGCCTGAACGTGATCACGGGCGAGAGCTGACCTACTTGATGCGCGCGACGAACTCGTCGACGGTGACGGCCGGCAGCGTCATCAACTGCAGCGTCCCGCGCGACCCCATCTCCACGGATACGCGCGTGATGACCTCATTGCTCGCCGCTTCGATGACGTTCACGAAGTCGTAAGGCCCGAGGCACGCATACTGCGCGAGCACCTTGCCGCCCATCGCCTCGATCTCCTTGTTGACCTCCTTGATGCGCTCCGGGCGCGCCTTGATCGTCTTTCGGCCCTCGTCGGTGAGATTGCTGAGGATAACATAGAGCGCCATTAGTCCCTCTCCTTCCCTGGCTAGGATTCTGCCGCTAACTATCATCATAGTCGCGCGTAGCAACGTCGACAAGGCCTTTCGCAACCGAGAGCCGGGAAAGAAAAGTGATCCATTCGCCTGCCGGTTTGGTAGAATATCTATGGGACTTTACCCGGTTCGGACAGTGGCAGAAGGGCAAGGTGAGGGAGGAGGCGATTGATGCATTATTTGCTTTTTTATCCTATAATATAGGTGGTTGTTGCAGATGTGCAGACCGAGCCTGGTTCAGGATGGGTCCATAGGCATCAGCCGGAGGAAGAGGTGCTGCTGTGGGCAGGCTGATATTGAGAAGGCGGACCGGTGAGAGCCTAACGGTGGGCGATGACATCAACATCGAGGTCGTCTCCGCGCACGGGAATGGCCGAGAGGTCTGTACGGTGAGATTCAAGATCGGACCCGATGTGATCGTCGATGCGACCAAGGAGGGACGCCACATCAAGTTCATGATCGAGGCGCCGGAGTCGCTGATCATACTGCGCGACGAGCTAGTGCGACGGGAGGTCGCTCAGGGAGTGCACCCGGAGCCGACACCGATCATTCCGCCTCGGAACTAAACGCCGTCAGGCGTAGCCCCGTCACCGCTCGATGCCCCCGCATCGAGCGGTTCGTTGTTCGCCGCATTGACCGCACTCCTGCCCTATCCTATACTGGCTTCCGCTTGGAGGGGTGGCCGAGCGGCTTAAGGCGGCGGTCTTGAAAACCGCTGTCGCCTCAGGGCGACCGGGGGTTCGAATCCCTCCCCCTCCGCCAACGCGGCTTGGTTCTCCCTCCGCGAGAGCCCTGTCGGCGACCTGGCGCCACCGTGACGCGCCGCCGTCATCGAAGGTCCGATTCCCAATCCATCTGCAGGAGGCAAACAGAGCCATGCAAGAGCACACGCACCATGATCAACTGGTCGGCGGGCTGTACAGGCAACTGAAAAGCCTCTTCGAAGAATCAGAGCAGGGAATCTACCTCTACATGGACGACAACCACAAGGTCTGCAACAAGCGATTCGCCTCCCTCCTTGGATACGACTCGCCGCAGGAGTGGGCCAAGGTGACCGAATCTGTCCTCGATACCTTCGTTGCGGAAAAGAGCCGGCAAACACTCGCCTCCGCCTTTCAAGACGCGATCGAGCGCGCGGTGGCATCGGTCAACCCAATCGTCTGGAAGAAGCGGAACGGTGGCGAAGTACAGACTACAGTCATAATTGTGCCCGTGATCTATGAAGAGCATCCAATGGCTCTTCACTTTGTCTGGTGATTACATCGAGGTAGGGCAATGAAGATCCACGAGTACCAGGCGAAAGGCATCCTCGCCGAGTACGGCGTGCCCGTGCCCAGGGGCCACGTCGCCTCCGGCCCCGAGCAGGCGCACCGCATCGCCGAAGAGCTCGGCGTGCCCGTCGTCATCAAAGCGCAGATTCATGCCGGCGGACGCGGCAAAGGCGGCGGCATCAAGCTCGCCGACAACCCCCAGCAGGCGGCGGAAGCGGCCTCCCATGTCATCGGCATGACCCTCGTCACCCCGCAGACGGGGCCCGAGGGTCGTCTCGTGCGAAGAGTGCTGGTCGAAGAGCAGGTGAAGACGGCGCGCGAGCTCTACCTCAGCGTCATCGTCGACAGCGCCGCCGCCCAGCCGGTGCTGATCGCCAGCGCTGCCGGCGGCATGGAGATCGAGGAGGTGGCCGCAAAGACGCCCGAGGCCATCCACCGCGCTGCCGTCGAGCCCGCGACCGGCCTCATGCCCTTCCAGGCACGCCAGCTCGCCTTCGCCCTCGGCCTCACCGGCGACCTCCTGCGGCCCGCCACCCAGCTCATGACGTCGCTCTACCAGGCGTTCGCCGCCAAGGACTGCTCCCTCGCCGAGATCAACCCCCTCGTGGTCACCGCCGACGGCCGCCTTCTCGCCCTCGACGCCAAGATGAACTTCGATGACAACGCTCTCTTCCGGCAGGGCGACGTCCACTCCCTCCGCGACCTCGACGAAGAGGACCCGCTGGAGGTCCAGGCGCAGGAGTTGGGCATCAACAATTATGTCAAGCTCAGCGGCAACATCGGCTGCGTCGTCAACGGCGCCGGCCTCGCCATGTCCACCATGGACGCCATCAAGCTCGCCGGCGGCGAGCCCGCCAACTTCCTCGACATCGGCACCGTCAACGACGTCGCCCGCGTCGTCAACGCCTTCAAGATCCTCACCGCCGACCCGAACGTCAAGGCGATCCTGATCAACATCTTCGGCGGCATGGCGCGCGTCGACGTCATCGCCCAGGGCGTCGTCGACGCCCAGCGCCAGATGCGCATCGACGCCCCCGTCGTCGTCCGTCTCGCCGGCACTAACGTCGAGGAGGGCGAGCAGATCATCGCCGGCGCCGACCTGCCGCTCATCCGCGCCGTCGGCCTCGGCGAAGCAGCGCAAAAGGCGGTCGCCGCCGCTAGGGGGACAAAGAGTTGAGCATCCTAGTCGACTCCAACACCCGCGTCCTCGTCCAGGGCATCACCGGCCGCGAAGGCAGCTTCCAGACCCGCCGCTGCATCGAGTACGGCACGAAGGTCGTCGCCGGCGTCACCCCCGGCCGCGGCGGCCAGCTGGCGGAAGGCGTCCCCGTCTTCAACACCGTCCGCAACGCCGTCGACGCGACCGGCGCCGATTGCAGCCTTATCTTCGTGCCCGCGCCCTTTGCCGCCGACGCCATGCTCGAGGCGAAGGACGCTGGTCTCCCCCTCATCGTCTGCATCACCGAAGGCGTGCCGACGCTGGACATGGTGATGGTCAAGCGCCAGCTCCGCGGAAGCGCGAGCCGCCTCGTCGGCCCCAACTGCCCCGGCGTCATCACCCCCGGCCAGTGCCGCGTCGGCATCATGCCCGGCGACGTCTTCTCGCCCGGAAGCGTCGGCGTCGTCTCCCGCAGCGGCACCCTCGTCTACGAAGCGGTCGCCCAGCTCACCGCCCTCGGCATCGGCCAGTCGACCTGCGTCGGCGCCGGCGGCGACCCCATCGTCGGCATGAACCTCCGCGACGTCCTCGAGCTGTTCGAGGCCGACCCCGATACCCATGCCGTCGTCCTCATCGGCGAGATCGGCGGCAGCGCCGAGCAGGAAGCCGCCGACTTCATTCGAGCGAAGATGACCAAGCCCGTCGTCGCCTTCATCGCCGGCAGCACCGCGCCGCCCGGCCGTCGCATGGGCCACGCCGGCGCCATCATCGCCGGCAACACCGGCACCGCCCGCGCGAAGAAGGAAGCCCTGGCGGCGGCGGGCGCCACTATCTGCGAGAGCCCCGCCGAGATCGGCCTCACCGCGCAGCGCGTCCTCTGAGCCCATCGAGCAGCCGCTGCGACGAATCTGTTAGGCGTCCAAACACCTGAGGAGGGAGCCAACCGTGAGCAAGAGGACAGAACTCGCCGCCCAGTTCATCGACTACGTGCGCGCCAAGCAGTACGACGAGGCGGGAGCCCTCGTGGCCGACGACGCACGGATGACGGTCCCGGACGTCGGCCCCATCGACGGCAGGGACGGCGTGAAGGGCGTATTGCGGATCGCCTCCGACACCGGTCGCGGCTTCGAGCGCGTGAGCTGGCCCGCACCGGAGGAGCAGCCGGACGGCCTTATTCGCCTGGCCGGCGTCGCGCCCGGCGGTGTGCTGGGCACCATTCTCAAGGTCCTGCGGCTGCAGAAGAAGGTGACCCTCACCCTCGGATTCGCCGAC
This sequence comes from Dehalococcoidia bacterium, assembly GCA_050014295.1. Lineage (GTDB taxonomy): Bacteria > Chloroflexota > Dehalococcoidia > DSTF01 > JALHUB01 > JBEKDP01. The sequence continues at coordinate 4,322 of JBEKDP010000048.1, forward strand.
GACGACAAGATAAAGACCCTGGACGTCGTCATGGCCTGAGCCATCGAGCGCCTCCGCCCCTAGCATTCCATCAATCTGCCGCTTGAGGGCGTCTCGAACACTATTCTGCTGCACCCATCTGTCCTGTCCCCGCGCCATCGTATCTGTTATCCAGTCACCGAACCTGCATGTTCGGCCCTCCCGAAAGCACAGCCTGGAAGGAAACCCGGCGTTCCACATGATCTTGCCCCACCAAAGCCCGCACTTCGTATCGCCCCGGTCGAGGTAGCGGAAAGCTAACGTTTATCGCAAGCAGGGCTCGCTGGCTCACTCCTGCAGCGATCCCCGGCGGCCTACCAACCTCCACTTCCGCCTTGATATCCGGTATGACGGTGTTCCCATCCTCATCCACTATGCTCAGCTCAACGGGATGCCTTTGATTGGTCTCGTCCCACTCAACTTTGATTGCAAGGGCTATAGCCATGCGGGTCGGCGAAGGGTACGCCGGCGAACGCCACACATCCCAACACCCGCCCAACATGTAGAGCTTCTGGTTTGCAACCTCGGCTGCGTCAGCAATCGCCAAGAATTCTATGTCCATTTGACAAACCCCCTATGACCGCTATACAGTGTATTACACCACCAGCCGATATTGTAATACAGGTTTGCAGGAAATGCAACGCCCCCGCCAAATTGACGTTTGGGAATTCGAGTGGGATGATGTCAACCTGAACCACCAGTCACATGGTCTCAGCCCCGCCATAGCGGAGCGAGTGAAGAACAACGGACCGAAGTTCTTTCGCAACAAGCCTGGCAGAACAGGCACTCACCAAATGATCGGCCCTGATGAGGATGGAAATCTTTGGACTATAATCATCTTGTCGACAACGCACAGGGGGAGATGGAGGCCGATCACCGGTTGGCCAAGTGGGGACGCCGATATACAAAAATATTATGCGACGTGACGAGGAGCGTGGTATGGATGAGAAGAAACTAGCACGGTCTTATGAGACCCGTCGCGACGACACTTCTTCGTGGGAAACCGAGCCGACCAAGGCCAATGTGAGGCATACTGGAACGGTCGTATTCTCTGTACGCTTCAGCCCAGAAGAATTGGCTTTCATTCGCGACAAGGCGGAGGAAAAAGGCATTACAGTCTCCGAACTCATTCGAGGTGCAGCCATTAGAGAGGTGACTACAGCCCTCTCGACAAATGTACTCGTATCTTTCGAAGAGCTCGTGCCCGGGTACGATTTTGTCGCCATGGGGGGCGAGACAAGTCCTCCTCCTCCTTGCGCCCCTTCACCCGAGCCCGCTCGCGCAATTGAACTACTTTTGCTAGCATCATGCGCTTAACGCACCATAAGTGATCGCTTCGCTCGTGGGAGACCTCAATCTCGGCTGAGCACCATTTCGCTCCAATCCTTCGCGAGGTACCTCCCGCAGCAGGCCGACACGTCGCGCTGCGACTGCGGCCGCTCCAGCCTCGGCGTCCACTGCGCGGCCAATCGCTCCACACCGACCCAGGAGAGTGCAGGGAGGGCGGAGTCCTCCTTGCCGGGGGCCCTGGGGGTGTCCCCCAGAATCCAACAACATAGCTGGAGCGGGCGGGTGGGAAAGCCTGCCCGCCTGGAAATGAGAAGGCCGCCACTCAGGGCGGCCCCTCGGTCACCTTCTACCCGATCCTCACGTACCAGCCGCTAAAGCTTACACGGCCCCGCGCGCAGGACGCCGAAGCAGGACAGCATGATCTGCAGTGTTCGGTGCCGTATTCCAAGCGTACACCATTATCGGCTCCCAACCCTCAGTCGCCGCTTTGTTGATTTGCTCCTCAAGACCGGTATGAGTGTTGGACTTGACGATTCTGTACTCAACCACTAGCTCGCCTCCTTTACGTCTGCGCCGCCGACGCCGCTCTCTGCGTCAATCACACCATGCCGATCATCAAAGTGTCAAACGCCAGGTGAGAATGCCGCAGCCCATGGGCGCGGGCCCGCCCGCCGCGTGCCTCGCTTGAAAGCGACCCACCGCCATGCTAACATTGGACTTCGCGGAGGGATCGCATAGTGGTCTAGTGCGGCCGCCTGCTAAGCGGTTACCCTGGGAAACTGGGGTCATGGGTTCGAATCCCATTCCCTCCGCCAGCCAATCAGCGATGTGGCCCCTGCAGGGGCTCTCTTTTTCGGAGGACGACGACTTGCGCTACCATATCTGGACCCTCGGCTGCCAGATGAACAAGGCCGATTCCGCCAAGCTCGCCGCCGGCCTCGACCGCCTCGGCCTCCAGCCGGCCGCCCGCCCCGACGACGCCGACCTGCTCGTCATCAACACCTGCGCCGTCCGCGAGCACGCCGAGCTGCGCGCCGTCAGCCGCCTCGCCGAAGCGAAGCGCTTGAAGGCCAAGCGCAGCGACCTCCGCATCGTCCTCACCGGCTGCATGATCGGCCCGCGCACCGCCGACCTCCAGCGCCGCTTCCCCTACGTCGACGCCTTCGCCCCGCCGCAGGCCTTCGCCGACATCGCCGCCGCCGTCGGCATCGACGGCCTCCCCGAAGGCTGCTCGCCCGTGGACTTCTGGACCGGCGTCTTCCCTGCCGCCGCCGGCCCCACCGCCTACGTGCCCGTCGTCTACGGCTGCAACAAGTTCTGCACCTACTGCATCGTCCCCTACCGCCGCGGCCGCGAGCGCAGCCGTCCCCTCGCCGCCGTCCACGCCGAGGTCCGCCACCTGGTCGACGGCGGCGTCAAGGAAGTCACCCTGCTCGGCCAGTCCGTCGAGGCGTACGGCCGCGACTTGCCCGACGCGCCCGATCTCGCCGACCTCCTGCGCGATCTCGACGCCGTCGACGGCCTCGAGCGCATCCGCTTCCTGACCTCCTACCCGACGGACCTGACGGAGCGCATCATCGACGCCGTCGCCTCCCTGCCGAAGGTCTGCGAGTCCTTCAGCCTGCCGCTCCAGTCCGGCGACGACGAAGTCCTCGCCCGCATGCGTCGCGGCTACACAGCCGACGACTATCGATCGGTCATCGCCGCCGTCCGCCGCCGGCTCCCCGACGCCGCCGTCAGCACCGACGTCATCGTCGGCTTCTGCGGCGAGACCGACGCCCAGTTCCAGCGCACCTACGACCTCCTCCAGGAGCTGCGCTTCGACAAGGTGCACGTCGCCGCCTACTCGCCGCGCCCCGGCACCATCGCCGCCCGCACCCTCGCCGACGACGTGACCGCCGACGCGAAGCAGGCGCGCCTCCAGGCCGTCGAGTCGCTCCAGAAGCGGGTTGCCGGCGAGATCAATGCCGCCCTCGTCGGCCGCACGGAGGTCGTGCTCGTCGAGGAGCGCCGCGACGGCAAGTGGACTGGACGCACCCGCTCCGACAAGCTGGCGCACTTCGCCGGCGACTGCGCCGTCGGCGATATCGTGAGCGTGCGCATGGAGAAGGCGAGCCCCTGGTCGCTCCAGGGCAGCATCGTCGGCGGGGACTGAGGCGGATGGCCGGACAAACCAAACAGGGCGAGGGCAAGCAGCCGCTGCTGGCCGTCTTCGTCGTCATCTTTACCGTCGTCGACGAGGACCTTCAGGTACTCCTCATCCGCCGCGGCGTCGAGCCCTTCACGAGCTGGTGGGCGATTCCCGGCGGCCGCCTGGCGCCCGGCGAGCCCCTCGACGAGGCGGCGGCGCGCAAGCTGGTCGAGGAGACCGGCGTCCGCGACGTCTATCTGGAGCAGCTCTACACCTTCGGCGAGCTCGACCCCAGCGCGCCCGCCGTCGCCATCGGCTACTTCGCCCTCGTCGACTACGACAGCGTCAGCCTGCCCCAGCGCCGGGACTGGCCGACCGCCTGGTTCTCCCTCAACGACCTACCGCCGCTCGCCTTCAACAACGAGTCCGTGCTCGCCTACGCCCTCACCCGGCTGCGCTACAAAATGGAGTACACCAACGTCGCCTACAGCCTCTTGCCGCCGTACTTCACCCTTAGCCAGCTTCAAAAAGTGTACGAATCGATATTGGGGAAGCGTGTCGACAAGCGCAACTTCCGCAAGCGGATGCTTGCCCTGGGCCTTGTCCGCCCGACCGAGCGCACCATCGTCCTCGGCGCCCACCGTCCGGCGCGGCTCTACGCCTTCTCCTCGCGCCAGCCGACCATCATCTGACGCGCTGTTGGCCGCGACGGGTGGGCGAGGCGAGAGCTGGTCGGTGCTCTGTTATTTCGCGTAGTTGCTCGCGCCTGACCAGTCGATGAGGACGACCGGCTCATTTCCGACGACCCATGCATCGTGTCCGGATGGAAGGGCGGACACCTCGCCCGGGCCGACCTCGAACTCGGTGCCATCCGCCATGAGGACGTGCAGGCGTCCGGACAAATGGTACTGGAAATGAGGCGCCTCGCACCATTCGGTCCCGGCGATGGGCTTCACGTGCTTGGACCACCTCCAGCCCGGCTGCAGGGTGAGACGCCCGACGGTCCCGCCCCCTATGTTGATCAGGTCCAGCCTTCCTTTCTCGAAGGTTCTCGTCTCATCAGGTGATTTCAGGTCTTTCCGCTCGTAGCGTAGCGCAGTAGTCATCTTATGTTCCTCTTTCTGTGGCCCACAAACTAGACTCCTGTTCGGCCACCTTCCAGCGTAGCGCCGCGGTGTGCGGATGATGTGGGTTTTGTCGCCGCGCCGTGAACGTTGGGTGAAGGTCTGGCAGAGGCTCAGAAGCGGGCGTCGCCGGGCGACGACCTGCCGTGGTTTCTACCCCGCTTTCACCCTACTCCGCTGGCCTCGCGCCGCTTCCCCCGCAGGCCACAGCAAGCGAGGCACCGGCGGCGAGTGCGACCACACCATCACCTCCAGTGCCCCGCTATATCTACCGACCGCTAGGACGGTTCTAGTCTTGCCTTAGTACCCCCCCGTGTGCGGTTGAATGGTGGCGTCAGGTGGAGGCGTCGGCCTCGTGCAGCTCGTCGTGGAATCGAACGCGATCACGTCCCCGAAGGGCTTCCAACTGAACGTATCCGCCGTCGTCCCGGTCGCTTTCGCGAATATCTCCTGCTGGTTCAAGCGGTGGTCCGTGGGGGACAAGCTTGCGGGCGCGATGCCCGTAGAGCCGTTCACCTTGCAGACCGACTCCGCCGCGGCCAGGAAGCTGCTACGCGTCAGGTTGGGTCCCGCCTGTATGAGCATGCCTGCCAGGCTCTCACCAATGGAATAGCCGGTAAGGCTTATGCTGTCGGGCTTCGCGCCGGTGTACTTGGTCAGGATCTCCTGGTACTTGGCGACGCCCGGGACGTCGGTTTGGTCGGACTGGCGGCCGAACGAAACGCTCACTGTTCCCTGGATGTTTTCGTAGCCTGCGAGCGCGCCGACGATCTGGACTGCGTCCACGCCGGTAATGACGAACGGCACGTCCCAGTTCAACGTCGTGCGCGCGGTCTTGATTCCGCCGGCCGCCTGCGCCGGCATCCCGTAGAAGCCGACGACATCGACGCCGTCTGCCTGCAGACGTTGCATCTGCGCCGTCACGTCAGTCTGGGTCGCGTCGTAGTACTGCGTAGTCCCTATCGTCATGTTGGCGCCTTCGACACCCGCCTTGATGCCCGCCTCGCCCTCTTTGCCGAAGTCGTCGTTCTGAGCGAGGATGCCGAGCTTCTTGCCCGGGTAGGTCTTGCCGATGTACTGGCCGAGGATCCGGCCCTCATCCATGTAGTCTACGAGGAAAGAAAAGCGTGTTGAGGCAATCGGATCCGTAAAATAGGTCTCACCGGTGAGGAGGAACATGTCGGGGACACCCTGCTCCTGCAGGTACCGGTAGACGGCAGCTTGGGCGTCCGTTCCCAGGCCTCCTATCATAGCGAACACCTTGTCCTGCTCGACAAGCTTGCGCGCGGCCTCGCTGGAGACCGGCCCGACGTACTGGCTGTCGCCGATGTCCAGCGTTAGCTTTCGCCCGTAGATGCCGCCCTGGTCGTTGATCCAACCGAAGTAGGCCTTCATCCCATTGCTCATAGGTATCCCCCAAGCAGACGCAGTCGTAT
>JBEKDP010000049.1:0-10276 GCA_050014295.1 Dehalococcoidia bacterium
TGAGGGTGGGAAGCATCTGGACGGCTATATGGGGATTCGACCGCAACTCTGCCATAAAGTCGAAGCGCGAGAGCACCAGGCACTCGGTATCCTCTAGGCACTTGACGCTGGCGGAGCGGGGGTAGGAATCGAGCAGCGCCATCTCGCCGAAGAAATCGCCCGCGCCGAGCGTCGCCAGCAGCTTCTCTTTGTCCGTGCCCAGCCCGCGCACGACCTGGACGCGGCCGGTCTTGATCAGGTAGAAGGCAACGGCGTTCTCGCCTTCCGTGACGATGCTGTTTCCCTTCTTGTACTCCCTGGTGATGGTGGCGGAAGCGAGGCGCTTCAAGTCCCTGCGACTCAGTTCCGAAAACAACGGGGCGCTGGCCAGCGTATCCTCCACAGACATCAGAAGCTCCTTTTTGCCAAGCATCTTACTTGAGGCCCCTATCATACCGCACGCTCTCGTACATTGCTACGTTCTCCCCGCGAACAACTCGCGGCTTGCTTTCACCCTCTAACGATAACGGACGGGCCGGGCTTCTCCAGTGAAACCCTTTACTGAAGCAGTGTGAGCCGCTTCACACTAAGGCGAAAAGGAGTACGATAGGCGGTAAAGGGCTCGATGATGACGGTTCCCCTTATCTCCCAGGTGCCCATCTTCGCGCGGTTGTCGCCGGCCGACCTGGAGGCACTCGCCGCCCGCGCGCATGACCGCCGTTACCGCCGAGGGGAGGTCGTCTTCCGCAAGGATGACCCAGGCGATTGTCTTCACGTAGTGCGTGATGGGAGAATACGGATCGTCCTGCCGTCGGAAGACGGCGCCGAGGTCACCATCGCTGTCCTTGGGCGCGGCGACTTCTTCGGCGAGCTCGCCCTGCTCGACGGCGGCGCCCGTTCGGCTTCAGCGATCGCGGCCGACGACGCGCAGACGGTGGTCATCGGCAGGGCGGATTTTCTTGCCTGGCTGGCGGAGAGGCCTGCCGCTGCCGCTGCCCTCCTCGCGCTCCTCAGCCGCCGTTTGAGGCGCTCTGATGAGCTGCTCGGTGATGTCGCCTTCCTCAACCTGCCGGCCCGGCTGGCGAAGAAGCTAGTGCAACTGAGCGAGCTTTACGATCGGGGTACGGCGCACGCGCAGCCGGTCGAGGTGCGGCTCACGCAGGAGGAGCTGGCGAGCACTATCGGCGCCACTCGCGAGAGCGTGAACAAGTATCTCAAGTACTTCAAGTCGAAGGGCTGGGTTACGGTCCAGAAGGGCCGGATCGCCGTCCTCGATCGGAAAGCACTGCAGGGCCAGGTCTACTAGCAGCGCCGCGCGCAGGGAGGAGCGGATGCCATGAAGCCGAGGAAGATCACCGACGGGGTATACGCGATGGGCGCCATCGATTGGGATCGGCGCCTGTTCGACGCCTTGATACCGCTTCCGGACGGGACGAGCTACAACGCCTATCTCGTCCAGGGCAGCGAGAAGACGGTGCTGCTGGACACCGTCGATCCGGCGAAGGTCGACGTGCTTCTGGCGCAGCTCGCGGACGTCCCCAAGATCGACTTCGTGGTCGCCCAGCACGCCGAGCAGGACCACTCGGGCGCGCTGCCGGTGCTGCTTGCCCGTTACCCCGATGCGAAGGTCCTCGTCACGCCAAGGGGCAGGGACATCCTCCTCGACCTGCTGGACCTGCCGCCGGAGCGGGTCGAGGCCGTGGAGGACGGGCAGGAGCTGTCGCTCGGCGACCGGACGCTGCAGTTCGTCCACCTGCCCTGGGTGCACTGGCCGGAGACGATGGTGAGCTACCTGCCGCAGGATCGCGTCCTCTTCACCTGCGACCTCTTTGGCTCCCATCTGGCGACCACCGATCTCTATGCCGACGAGGCGCGTGTCTATGAGCCCGCCAAGCGCTATTACGCTGAGATCCTGATGCCGTTTCGCAAGCTGATCCAGCGCCACCTAGAGAAGGTGAAGTCTCTCGACGTCTCGCTGATTGCGCCTAGCCACGGACCCGTCTACGGCCGGCCGGCGTTCATTGTCGACGCCTACAGCGACTGGGTCGCGGCCCCGCCCCGGAACACTGTCGTCCTACCTTATATAACGATGCACGGCAGCACGGGTCTGATGGTCGACCACCTTGTCGCTGCGCTCGCGCAGCGAGGCGTCGCCGTCGAGCCGTTCAACCTCGTCGCCACCGACATCGGCAAGCTGGCGGTCTCCCTAGTCGACGCCGCTACCCTCGTCGTCGGCACCCCGACGGTGCTGGGCAGGCCGCATCCAAACGTCCTGCACGCGGCCCATCTCGTCGCTGCCCTGCGACCCAAGCTGCGGTTCGCGTCCGTCATCGGCTCCTATGGCTGGGGCGGCAGAGCGGTCGAGGAGGTCGACAGCATCATCGCCCAGCCGGAGCTAGAGATGCTGCCGCCCGTCCTGTGCAAAGGGCTGCCGCGAGTCACCGACTTCGCGGCGCTGGACGCTCTCGCCGACGCGATTGCCGGTCGGCACAAGGAAAACGGCTTCGCCTAGGGTTCGACCCTCGGAAGGACCGAGTCTCGATGCTAACGTTAACGCAAAAGGGGGCACGAAAATGGAAAGCCTGTTGACCGCTGAGCAGAGGAGCCTGCGCGAGGAGGTACGCGCCTTCGTCCGCGATGAGGTGCCCCGCCAGCTCCTCCTCGATATGGACGCCGGCCTCGTCTCCTTCCCGCGCCAGTTCCTGGAAGCGGCGGCCAAGCACCGGCTACTGGGGCTGCGCTTCCCGAAAGAGTACGGCGGCCGCGGCCTCAAGTGGGTGGATGAGATCATCGCCATAGAGGAGATCGGCGTTCTCAGCACGAGCCTGCCTTGCCTCTACAGCCTCGTGAGCATCATCGGCGAGGCGGTCAACACCTTTGGGACGCCGGCGCAGAAGGAGCAGTGGCTGCGGCCCGTCCTCGAAGGGCGCATGGCGGTCGCCGAGGCGCTCACCGAGCCCCGCGGCGGCTCCGACTTCTTCGGCGCGGCGACCACCGCCCATCGCGACGGCGATAGCTGGACGCTCAACGGCCAGAAGCGCTTCATCGTCGGCGCCGAGGGTGCGGACTACTTCCTGGTCTACGCCCGCACGCAGGAGAACGCGCCCCCGCACGAATCGATCAGCTCGTTCATTGTCGAGCGCAGCCCGGAGATCGAGGTCCAGCACGTCTATGGCCTGATGGGAATGCGCGGCGGCGGCACTGGCCGCGTCTACTTCCGCAATGCCCGCGTCCCGGCGGCGAACATCGTCGGCCCGGAGCACGGCGGCGCCCTCGTATTCAACCAGATCATGATCCCGGAGCGCATGACCAGCGCCGCCGGCGCCATTGGCGGTGGCCGCGCGGCCATTGAGATCGCCGCCCGCTACGCCGACCAGCGCAAGGCGTTCGGCCAGAAGATCCGCCGCTTCGAGGGGGTCAGCTTCAAGATAGCGGACAGCCTGACGAAGCTCGACGCGGCGCGCTCCCTCACCTACGCCGCCGCCCACGCCATCGACGCCGGCGACGACCCCGGGCGCGTCCGCCGTCTCGTCTCCGAGGCGAAGAAGTTCGGCACCGAGACCGGCTGGGCGGTGGTGAACGACGCTATGCAGGTCATGGGCGGTATCGGCTACACCAACGTCTACCCGATCGAGCGCATACTGCGCGACTCGCGGCTGCTCATGATCTGGACGGGCACCAACGAGATAATGAACCTACTCATCCAGCACGAGTACTACAAGGAGCTGGGGCGGCCGTCGCCCGTCCGCAACGTCGAAGCCGATGCCCCGGGCTGGGAGCTGCCCGAAGAAAAGGTGTACGAATAGGGAAGGCTCGGGTATTCCGAATTTGACATGCCCCGGTTGTCGTCATATCCTACTGATCTAGAGCAAGGGTCTGTGGGGCAGTGAGTCATGGCAGAGAAACTGCTTGAAGCCCTGGCAAGAGAACACCTCGACACGCGGGAGAACGTCGCTCGAAATATCCGAAGTGATCGCCCCCTTAGCCAAGTTATCGACACTGTACATCGATTGTCAGATACGATTCAGGGAATACCCGGCGTTCCCCAGCGTGTTGGGACGCCCTTCGTGTTCCTGCCGAACTCCAACGTCTCGGCTCAGACTTGGCCGTGCATTGAATACGAATGCCGCCTTGGACGCGCCGATCGGTTGGCTCGATTCGCCGCGCTTTGGGCAGACCGTGTGTATGTTCAGTCCTACCTTTGTCGGTGGGATGATCCGCATCATGGCCTTAGCTGGGGGGACGAGTACGCCCGGCAGGAGATAGCAAACGACATTGATATCCTCCTCTTGTTGGCGCCCCTCCTGAAAGCCGGGATTGTCAAGGTGTTCAAGCCGGAGATACACGTCTGTGAGACCTGCCGTGGGGGTGTGACGAAGCAACTAGAGTCAGCCTCTGCCGCGCTGTCAAGCGCCAAGGCGCAACTTCGCAGAAAAGCATGGCAATCCGCCAACGTCATCGTGCAAATCCTCCCACCCAGTCCCAGCGAGCCTGACGGCACTGTTTGTGTCGGAATTACGGGACGTGAAGACGTGGTGCCCCATGGTGCTCGCTGGACGCACGGGCCGTTAACGATGCTGCCAGAATGGCTCCCAGCGTCCGTAAGACGGCGGGCGCTACGTCATCAGTACGTGGAGTACCACGTTCCGCGCAAGAGGCTGCCGCTCGTCCCGAATATTGATCGCGAATTGGATATGGTGATCGAAGATATCCTGGTTCAGCAGATGACATCCTCGCTTGCGGGGGCAGCATTTATGACGGATCGGCGGCTGGACACGGTGTTCCTCAACGCCTTGCACGGCGATGCGCGCAGAGCTTCTTTCAACGGCATCCTTGAGCGAGATCTTATGTATAAAATGCCACTGATAGACTCAATTCCGCTGGAAGAAATTGTGCGACTGCGGAAGTCTGAGCCAGACGCGTTCTTGGTCTACAGAGATAGCATCACCCGGCTCGTGCAATCACACTTGCGTGGGAGGGTCAGCCTTTCGGCGGGTGAAGCGCGCGATTTGTACGATAGCGAGATACGCCCCTCGCTTAACAAGATGAACGCGAGAATGACAACAATACGCACCACGCTATCTGAGAGATTTGTTAGAAACATAACGATTACAGCTACCACCCTTGGCTTGGGAATCCTGACTGGAGTGTCTCAGAATGTGGGCGCTGCCCTGACAGCGTTGGGCGGCTTGGGCTTGGCCAAGGAGGTTGTAAACTCGTTCTCTGAGGCCGTTCGGCCTCCGGATGAGCTGCGTGACGAGGACCTCTACTTCCTCTGGAAGTTGGGGCGCAGGCCCAAGAAACCTTCAGCGTGAAGTAAGCGCGGCCATCCTGGGCTGGGAGACGAGAAGGTATACGAGTAGCGGCCCAGGAGTGCGGCTAGTTCGGCTCCGGGGGCCGGTGCTGCGCCCAGGGTCGCTCGCGCTCCAGATAGCGCGCCGCCCGCAGCACAGTCGCTTCCTCGCCCCAGCGTCCCACCACGTGCAGGCCGATGGGTAGGCCATCCGGCGTGAACCCCACCGGCACCGACGCTGCCGGATTCCCCGACATGTCGAACGGCGGCGTGAACATGAACTTTAGGATGCCTTCCAGCGGTATCCTATGCTCGATGTCCCAGATCGGGTCGTCGATGCGGAACGCCGGCTCCGCGGTCACCGGCGTAAGCAGCAGGTCGTACCCCTCGAAGAAGCGCCGCATGTTGTAGCGAAAGCGAGCGACCCTCCCCAGGGCCAGCGCGTAGTCGGTGGCGGAAAGCGCTTGGGCCTGCGCGAAACTCTTCTGCAACAGGCCGCAGATGTCGCCCAGGCGGTCGCCCAGAAGGCTGACGGCCATCACATAGTTGTCCACACCGAACACCGCCGCCATCGACTCCGCCAGCCCGCTGAGGTCTGGCGTAGCCGACGTCAGGTCGCCCCTGCCAACGCCCTTCGCCAGCCAGCGCGCGGCGTCCTCGCAGGCCGCCAGCACCGAGGCGTCAGTCGGCGCCCCACCGAAACTTTCGCTCCAGGCGATGCGTAGCCCCGCCAGCGGCTCGTTCAGCGTCCCCAGGAAGTCGGGCGGCTCCTCCTCGATGGCCCATGGGTCGCGAGGGTCAGGCCCCGCGCACACGGACAGGAAGAGGGCGGCGTCGCCCACAGTGCGGGTCAGCGGCCCTTCGTGGCTGAAGCACTGCAGCCCTGCCGTGTAGCTGTTGTTGGGTATGCGGCCCATCGTCGGCTTGATGCCGAAAATACCGCAGAAGCTCGACGGGACGCGGATCGAACCGGCGAAGTCGTTTCCGTGCCCGATGGGGCCGAGACCGGAGGCCACCGCTGCTCCCGCTCCGCCGCTCGACCCGCCGGCGCTATGATCCAGGCTCCAGGGGTTATGCGTCGCGCCGAAGAGGCGGTTGTTGGTTGCGTACGTGGACGCGAATTCAGGCGTGTTCGTCTTTCCCAGGATGCTCGCTCCCGCCTTGCGGACCCTCTCCACAACGACAGCGTCGGAGTCGGGCACCCAGTCCCGGAGCGCTACCGACGCCATCGTGGTGGGTATGCCCTTGGTTGCCGTAACGTCCTTGATCGATATCGGAACGCCGGCTAGTGGCCCCGCCGTGCCCCCGGCATAGGCTTCCTTTGCAGCCCGTGCGCTCTTCAGGGCGCCATCGACGTCGACGAACACGAACGCGTTGAGCGCCGGATTCAGGCGCTCGATGCGGGCCAGCACCGCCTCCGCAACCGCGATCGGGCTGAGCGTTCTCGACTGGTAGGCCGCGATCAGCTCCTGGGCCGGCATGAAGCACAGATCAGCCTCATTCATCGCTTTGTTCCTTCCGATTGCACCCCTGGCGAGTTCTATTGCCAGGATGCTACGGACAACCCGGACGAGTCAAACAGTGGAGAATGATTTGGGGTTCATACGACTGAGAATCGTAGGTTCCGACGCGACGCATGGACCGGCGGCGTGGGGATAGCAGCCTGTTGTCTACGGTGAGCAGCCCGGCACGTACAACGGCCGGCGCCGCGCCGCCTCGTTCACCATGTGGAAGAGCAACGCCAGCCCTAGCAGGGCGATGATCCCGCTGCCGATCTCGATCCCCGCCGCCTCGAGCACCGACGGCTCGGTCTGCGTGTTGAAAACGTCCCATAGCGTGTGAAGGATCACCGCTGCTGAAAATGCGCCTGCCAGTGGCAGATCGAGGATGCGGCGCCCCACGTTCTCGCGCTCCCGCCACAAGTATGCGCACACCAGCCCTGTCCACGCTCCATGCCCCGCAGGTGATATCAGCCCGCGGACGATCAGCGTTGCCTCCGCCGAGCCGATGCCACCCGACGATTGCGCTGCCGCTGCCCCGTATCCTATCGTCTCGAACGCCGCGAACCCCATGCCCGCCGCTACCCCGAAGATCACGCCGTCTGCCTCCGAGCAGTAGCGCCCGCGGAAGTAGATGACAAGCGGGAAGATCAGCTTCGCGCTCTCCTCGATAACGCCGACGCCGAGCAACTGGCCCGGGCCAAGCCCCTGCACAGTCGCGTATTCCAGGATCGCCGCCACCGACACGCCGAGAGCGCCGCCCCAAAGAAAGCAGAGAGTCACCGAGCGGACGGGGATGTCTCTTCCCGGCTCCCGCTCGTAGATATAACTAACGAAGGCGACCGGCACGACGAACGCGCCGACGATTATTACGAGCGGAATGTAGCCCCTGTTGTCCGCCTGTCTCGCCAGCGCATCGAGCAAAACGAAGAGCAACGTGCCTCCCGCCAGAATGCGAAAGGACGTCCTCTGGAAGATCGAGACTCCGCTGCCCTCAGCCATCCTTGGCGCCTCGCCGAGTTTGCGTTGGCTCTGGCGGTGCGGGTGGAACACCGGAAACTGCTCGCCTCCGATCTCACCCGCTCGCGCTTGTGGTCGTTCAGCCATCTTACAGCACCCTCATGAGGTTCGCTAGGTTGCCCACTTCCTTCGCCATCTGCTGGCTGGCGATTGCTGAGAACAATCCTCCCCGACGCGCCGACCTATTATCACGGTGCCGGTCGCCCGAATCATCTCAGCCACCTTAGGGGCTGAAGCAAAGGGCTCGCCTGGCGCGTGCTGGCCTAGGCGGCCTTCTCGTCGCTCTGCATCAAGCCGAACTGATTCCCCTCGGGGTCCTTGCAGTAGGCCATCCAGCCGATACCGGGTACCGCCATCTTGGGCGCCACGACGCTACCGCCGTTGGTCTCGACATTGGCGACGTAGGCGTCCAGCGAGTCCACGTCGACGGTGCAAACGTAAGCGGTCGGCGAGCCGCCGTCCACGCTCCCCATCCGGCGCATGATCCCGCCGTTGATCCCCGGCTCACTTTCGGGTCCTGTCGTCACCATCCAGTAGTCCATAGGCCCGTTCCATTTCTCGATCTCCCAACCGAAGACGCTCTTGTAGAACCTCGCGGCGCGCTCCGGGTCATCCGCAGGAACCTCGAAGTGTATTATTCTTGGCATTTCCCCTTACCTCCAATCATTCCGAGCCGTTGTCTCGCACCATCGGTACCGGACAACGGCTCTCTCTGCTGCTAGCAACACAGAATGCGCAGCGCGATCACGCGTCGCGTATCACCTTGCGCGCCGCCTCCTTCTGCTCCGAAGACAACTCCATGTGGTGTTCGTCCCTCACGTGCTGTGCCGCCTTGTCCAGCACTTCCTGCTCTGTCGCGGCGCTGCCCTTCCAGTCGCAGTCTGCCCCTGTGTCCCTACATGCTAACGTCTTCATCGTCGTGTCCCTCCTTGCTTTAGTTGGCGCGACCCCTCGGGTGGGCCACCTCTGAATCGTAAGCCAGGCGCGTGGCACAACCGTGATCGACGGGATGGGCCCGTGAAGAAAGCGTGAAAGCTGGCTCGCTGCCGCCGCCCCACTCGCCCCGGCAGTTGCCCTTGACTGTCACCAGGCAAGTAGCTCACAGTGTGGACGCTGCAGACCGGTGGGGCTCTTCCACGCTACAGGAGGCTCGGCGAACGATGAAGCGCTTTGGCTGGCTGGTTCCCCTCGGTCTCTCGCTCCTTCTGGCGTCGGCCGCGCTCTACGCGATTCAGTTCGCCATCTTTCGCGATTCCCATCAGCTATTCGTCTACCTGCTCAGCGACATCGCCTTCCTGCCAATCCAGGTTCTCTTGGTAACCCTCGTGCTGCACGAGCTTCTTAGCGAAAGGGAAAAGCGGGCACGGCTTCAAAAGCTCAACATGATCATCGGCGCCTTCTTCAGCGAAGCCGGGACATCGCTCTTGGCCTTCTTCTCCGATGTCGATCCCAAGCTTGGCGACATAAAGAAAGACCTGATCATGACCGGTGAGTGGTCGCCGCAGGAGTTCGCCGCCGTCAGCCAAAAGCTGCGCCGATACGACTATCGCATCGAGATCCACCGGGCCGACCTCGATGGGCTGCGGATTCTCCTCGCCTCTAAGAGGGATTTCCTTTTGCAGCTCCTGCAGAACCCGAACGTGCTGGAGCATGAGTCGTTCGCCGAGCTCCTCCGTGCCGTGTTCCATCTGACCGAGGAGCTGGTAACCCGGGAGAGAATGGGTGATCTTCCCGATCGCGACGTCGAGCATCTTGCCAATGACATGAGTCGGGTCTACGTGTTGCTAGTGGAGCAATGGTTGGGCTACATGCGCCACCTGAGAGATGAGTATCCGTACCTCTTCTCTCTTGCGATGAGGACCAACCCGTTCGATCAGAACGCGTCGCCGGTGGTTAGGTGACGGGTCGGCGCGCAACAGGCTGAGGCAACAGAAGAACGTCGAATCTACAGCCGGTCTCCGAGGGCCCGCCGGCGCTGCGGCTTCCCCGTTGGAGGCATCCGCAGGGAATCCCTAGGGGTTGGGTCCAAGCGGGATGGGAGCCCCGGTCGCCATTTGGGCAATCTGCGGCGCCAGCCAGTCGGCCACGACATAGGAGCTATTCGAAGTGAAGTGGACGCCGTCTTCGCGCATTCTCACGCCGTCAATGACAAGGTCCGTGAACTTCCCTTCGGGACAAACGAAGCTGTTGAGGTCAATCAGGCTGACCTTGTCAGGATGCTGTTCCGCGAACTGCCGATAGAGGCCGTTCAGTTCGCCTTCGCGCCAAAGCGTTTCTGCCTCAAGCTCATCGATCTTCGGGTCAAGCTCCCAGAGCACCGGCTTGGTGCAGGGGAAGGTTGCCAGCGCCAGCTTCGCGCCTTGTGAGGTGAGTAGCTCGAACTGCTTCTGCAGGCCGTCCAGTACGAAGGCGTCCCACTCCGGCGTGCCGGCGACGAGCGTACGGCCGTTCACGAGGTGGTCGAGCTCGTCCCAGCCTCCAAAGA
>JBEKDP010000050.1:0-10207 GCA_050014295.1 Dehalococcoidia bacterium
CGTTTCGCCTCCGGCGTCGGGCGGCGCGCCGGCTGCTCCAGCAGCTCGTCAACCTCCTTGATCGACAGCGGCTTGGGCAGTGACTTGGGGACCCGGAAGCCGACGTTCTCGGTCGGATTCTGCTTGACGATCCCTTCCACTTGATGGAGAAAGGCAAAAAAGGCCTTGATGGCGGCGATCTTCCGCGCGACCGTCGCCTCGGCGTACTGCCGGCGCTTCAGGTCCGTGATGTAGTCGATGATCAGCGCCCGGTTGATAGTGTTCCAGGGCACGGCGCCGTTGTTCGACTTCCCGGTGTTGTGGAGATAGCTACGGAACTGGGCGAGGTCGTTTCCGTAGGCCGCGATCGTGTTGACGGAGGAACCCTTTTCCACTGAGAGATAGTGAAGGAATTGACCTACATGGTCGTCGTCCATGACCTCACCTCGCACGCTCTGGGCTTTCTCGACTCCCGGGGGAAAGGCGCCCTCATTCTACCACAGGGTGGGCAATTGTCCATGCGCTGCGGGGGGAAAATATCGACGTTTTTTCTCGCCGGAAGTCCGTCGAGGGGAAGCATGAGCCGGGATTCCTGCCATGCGCACTAGGTGCGACATAACCTCTAGTACTCGCCCGCGCCCTCTTCTGCCGGCCAGGCGTCGTCGCCGATGAGAGGCACAAAGCGGCACTGGCCGTGTCGCGTCACCGTGGCGCCTCCTCGCCCCCGGACGACCGATAGGAGCTGCTGGACGCCGCGCCTTCCTACCGGTATCACTAGCCGGCCGCCAATCGCCAACTGCTCGACAAGCTTTGAGGGTATGCGCGGCGCCCCGGCCGTGACCAGGATCGCATCGTAGGGCGCCTCGTCGGGCCAGCCGAGCGCCCCGCTGCTCACGTGAACGTGAACATTGTGATAGCCAATTTCCGCCAGCCGAACCGCGGCGTTCTCCGCCAGCTCCGCCAACCGGTCGACGCTCACGACCTCTCTTGCCAGCTCCGCCAGGATCGCCGCCTGGTAGCCGGAGCCGGTGCCGAGCTCCAGCACCTTCTCCGTGCCCCGAAGGTGGAGGACCTCCGTCATCGTTGCCACCATCAGCGGCTGAGAGATGGTTTGGCCGTGGCCGATGGGCAGAGGGCGGTCTTCGTAGGCGACGTGGCGCAGGGGACCGGGGACGAAACGCTCGCGCGGGACGCGGCTCATCGCCCTCAGCACTCGCTCGTCCTTGACCTCGAGGCGGAGGCTGGCCACCAGGGCCTCCCGGGCAGCCGCGAAATCCATTTCCATCGAAGGCCCGCCGCAAAAAGCTCGTTCGGCCCCCTACGATAGCACATCTGCAGGGCGTTTCAACAGGCGCCGATGCTATAATGCGGGCTAATGCCTACGGGCGCGTCTGGCAAAGGCCGGCGCGACACCGAAACACTGGGGAGTTACCGATGCCATCGCACTATTGGATTGGAACGTCCGGCTGGGATTACAAGCACTGGCGTGGCCCTTTCTACCCGGAGGGACTACCGGCGGCCAAGTGGCTCGACTTCTTCTGTCGACACTTCACCACCGTCGAGGTGAACAACAGCTTCTACGGTCTCCCCACGGAGGCGACGTGGCGCAAGTGGGGGAAAAAGGCGCCGGACGGCTTCGTCTTCTCCGTGAAGGCGAGCCGTTTAATCACGCACGAAAAGCGTCTGCGGGACTGCGAGGAGCCACTGGAGACGTTCCTCGGCCGGGCCCGCCTGCTCGGCGATGCCCTCGGCCCCGTCCTTTACCAGCTCCCGCCGAACTTCCAGCGGACGCCGGCCAACGTGGAGCGTCTCGCTGATTTCCTGGCGCTGCTGCCTCAGGATGTGCGGCACGTCTTCGAGTTTCGCCACGAGTCCTGGTTCACGGATGAGCTGTTCGCCCTGCTGAGCAGGCACAACGCCGGCTTCTGCGCCTTCCACATGGGTGACCGCGAGACGCCGCTGGAGGCGACCACCGACTTCGCTTACATCCGTTTCCACGGGGGCGATGCCGCGTATGGCGGGTCGTACTCCGAGGAGCAGTTGGCGAACTGGGCGGGACGGATCCAGGAGCTGCCGGAGGACGTGCGCGACGTTTATATCTACTTCAACAACGATGCCGAGGGCCACGCCGTGGCGAACGCGAACACAATGATCTTCTTGCTGACGCCGTTCGCGGTGCACCACGCTGAGGAAAATGCGTCGGAGGCTAAAGGTACTCCTTCACCCGCTGCGCCAGCGACCGGGTGAAGCCCACCGTCGCGGCAATCTCGTCGATGGCCGCCGCCCGTATCTCCTTCACCGAGCCGAACTTCCGCAGCAGCGCCCGCTTCCGCTTCGGCCCGATGCCCGGTATCGCGTCCAACGCCGACCGCGCGCCCTCCCGCTTCCGCACCGTCCGGTGGTACATGATGGCGAATCGGTGCGCCTCGTCGCGGATGCGTTGCAGCAGGTAGAGCGCCTGCGACGTCCGTGGCAAGATGATGGGCTCGGAGTAGTCTCTCACGTACAACTCCTCCTGCTGCTTCGCCAGGCCGGCGGCCGGCAGCGAGGGCAGCCCCATCTCCCGCAGGACGTCCAGCGCGACGTTTAGCTGCGGCTTCCCGCCGTCGACGATGAGCAGGTCGGGAAGCGCGCCCCAGCCCTCTGCGCTCTCTGCCGTCGTCTCCGGCTGCGCCTGCGCGGCCCGCTTGAAGCGACGGCGCAGCACCTCCGCCATCATCGCGACGTCGTTCGCGCCCTCGACGCTCTTGATGCGGAAGCGACGGTACTCCGCCGGTCGCGGCCGCCCGTTGAGGAAGACGACCATGCTCCCCACGGCCGCCGTGCCCATGATATCGGAGATGTCATAGCATTCGATGCGCCGCGGCGCCGACGGCAGGTCCAGCTCCTCTTGCAGCTCTTCCAGCGCCTGGTGCGTCTTGCCCGTGTCGGCGAGCCATTTCGCGCGCGTCGCCTCCACCGCCTCGCGGGCGTTGTCGCCGGCCATGGCGACGAGACGGCGCTTGTTGCCGCGCCTGGGCATCAGCAGCGCCACCCGGCTCCCGCGGCGCTCGGAGAGCCAGTCCTCGATGGGCGCCTTCTCCGGCACCTCCAGCGGAAGGAGGACGCGGCGCGGCACGTAGGTCGCCGACTCGTAGAACTGCTTGAGGAAGCCGTTCATCACCTCGCTGTCCGGCTCGCCCTTCGTGCCGTCGAGCTGGAAGTGATCGCCGCCGATCATCTTCGTGCCGCGAATGAACAGCACTTCGATGACCGCGTCGCCGTCGGAGTGGGCCAGGCCGAAGACGTCCTCGTCCGTGGGACGGGCGTAGGCGGTCACCTGCCGCTCGGAGACGTTCTCGATGGCGCGGACCTGGTCGCGGAGGATCGCCGCGCGCTCGTACTGCAGGCTGCGCGATGCCTCGTCCATCTGCTCGCGGAGCGCCCGCAGCACCCGTTCCGTGCGACCCTCCAGGAAGAGGATCACCTCCCGGATAACCTCGCGGTACTCCTCCTCCGAGCAGGCGCCGGAGCAGGGGGCGATGCAGCGATGGATGAAGAAATCAAGGCAGGGGCGCTGCTCCTGGCCGGTCACGTCCTTCGTGCAGGGCCGCCAGGGGAAGAGCCGCTTGACGACGTCCAGCGTTCGGCGCACGGAGCTGGCGCTGGCGTAGGGCCCGAAATAGCGGGCGCCGTCGTTCTCGATGCGGCGCGTGATCTCGACGCGCGGCCAGGGGTTCTGCACGTCGACCCTCAGGTACGGGTAGTGCTTGTCGTCCTTGAGGCGGACGTTGAAGATGGGCTGATGGCGCTTGATCAGCGTCGCCTCGAGGTGGAGCGCCTCCTGGCTCGTGTTCGTGACGATGTACTCGAAGTCGGCGATGGTCAACGAGAGCGCACGCACCTTGGGCTCCATGCTGCGCGGCGAGCCGAAGTAGGAGCGGACGCGGTTGCGCAGGCCGGCCGCTTTGCCGACGTAAATGACGCGGCCCTCCTCGTCGCGGAAGATGTAGACGCCCGGCTTGTTGGGCAGGGCGGCCACGCGCTCGATTAGTGGTTCCTTCGTCGCAATCATGTGTCCAACCCCATTGTAGGCGCGCCGGATTGCGCCCTCAAGTGAGCCCGTCGCGCGCGTCGAGCGCGGTGCCTGTCCAAACGGTCACTGAGGCGCCGACGGGACTGTATAATGCATGCCGACGAAGTACAACGAGAGGGATACCGATGACCGTCACTACCCGCCCCGCCAGCGTCGATGACCTGCCGCGCCTGACGGAGATCTACAACCACTACGTCGTCAACAGCCACGTCACGTTCGATCTCGAGCCCGTAACGCTGACGGAGCGACGGGAGTGGTTCGCGCAGTTCTCACCGACCGGCCCGCATCGACTGCTGGTTGCGGAAGAGAACGGCACAGTGGTCGGCTATGCGGGCAGCTTCCGCTTCCGCACGCGAAGGGCGTACCATGCCACCATCGAGACCACGGTGTACTGTGCACCGGAAGCGGTCGGGCGTGGCATCGGCTCCGCGCTGTACACGGCGCTCTTCGAGGCGTTGCGCGAAGAGACCCTCCATGTCGCTATCGGAGCCATCGCCGTGCCGAACCCGCCGTCGATCGCCCTCCACGAGCGTTTCGGCTTCAAGCTCGCCGGCATCACGCGTGAAGTCGGGCGCAAGTTCGACCGCTACTGGGATGTCGCCTGGTACGAGAAGCTGTTTTCCTGATCAAGCTTGCAGGTCTCTGGCGCGGTCGCTATCATGCCTGCATCGGCTGGACAGGTTCACCAAGGAGGGGGGACATGAAGCTCATCAGCGACTTCAAACAGTTTCTGCTCAGGGGAAACGTCGTCGATTTGGCGGTCGCCGTGGTCATCGGCGCTGCCTTCGGGGCTGTGGTCACGGCCCTCGTTCAAGACTTCGTCACGCCGCTGATCGCCGCCATCGGAGGCCAGCAGGACTTCTCCGCCCTGAATTTCACGATCCACAACAGCGCGTTCCGGTACGGCGACTTCATAAACAAAGTCATCACCTTTGTGATGATAGCGGCGGTGATCTTCTTCCTGGTGATTGCGCCGCTGAACGCCCTCCTCGCCCGGTCGCGACGCGAGCCGCCCGCCGACCCAACGAAGCGTAAGTGTCCGGAGTGCCTGAGCGAGATACCGGCTGAGGCGAAGCGTTGCGCCTTCTGCACGTCGGAGTCGTCGCCCACGGCCTGACGTTCGGTGAGCCCTCGCGAGTTGACATAATCGCAGAGTCCGGAGTGCTAAAAGAGCGACCCGGCCGACACAACAAAGAAGGCGACGGGAGCTCCGTCGCCTTCTCGCCGTCAGTTGCTGGTGGCAGCGGAGGGATTTGAACCCCCGACCAAGGGCTTATGAGTCCCCTGCTCTACCGACTGAGCTACGCTGCCTTATGAATTCCCCGGCCCGAGGCGGGTACGCTGCCGGCGAGTCGATGATAGCAAAGGCTCCCGAGGGCGTCAAACTCGACTCGACTAGGGCTTCGGCGTGGGGTGAGGTGGATGCGTCGGGTTTGGTTTCGGCGTTGGCTGGTTGGGCTGCGTCGGTTTCGGTTCCGACGTTGGCTGATCGGTCTTCGTGGGCTTTGGCTCCGACGTCGGCTGGTCGGTCTTCGTCGGGTTTGGCTCCGACGTCGGCTGCTCGGTCTTCGTCGGGTTTGGCCTCGACGTGGGTTGGGCGGTCGCTGTGATTTGGGGCGCCGGCGTCGGCTGGCCTGGTTCCGTTGGCCTTGGCTCCAGCGTTGGGCCGTTGAGGGGCGTCGGTGCCGGTGTTGCCGTCAGGTCGATGGTCTGCGTCGGGATCAGTGTTGCCGCCGGTTGGACGTCTCCGGACGGCAAGCGAATGGGCTCCTGGTTGCCCTCGTCGGCCAGGAAGATCGGCGCAAATGTGACCTCGGCTGCGCCCCGTTCGCCGAGATCCCGCTCGTCCTGGGCCACGCTGTCTGCAATCGTGGCGTCGATGGGCGAAAGAGCGGACCCCTGAGCCTCAGTAGACCCGTAATCGGCTCTCAGGGAAGATTCGAAACCGGCCGCCAGCACACT
This sequence comes from Dehalococcoidia bacterium, assembly GCA_050014295.1. Lineage (GTDB taxonomy): Bacteria > Chloroflexota > Dehalococcoidia > DSTF01 > JALHUB01 > JBEKDP01. The sequence continues at coordinate 6,017 of JBEKDP010000050.1, forward strand.
GGGTCTGAGGTCTGACAGCGCCGCGGAGGCTGCCACCCACGTGACAACGGTGGCGACGGCGACAATCAGCAGCGCGCCCGGTAGCAGATGAAGTCGTTCCCGTCTCGAGCGCATTCTCGCGCCTTCCTACGCCGCGGCCTTTGACGTGTCCTGCTCCCCGTGGTCGACCGTCTCGAGCCCTCGGAGAGCGGCGTCAGAATGCCGCTGTTGCTCCCATTCCGGCAAGATGACCTCCAGGGCGGCTACGACGTCGGCGTCCAGCAACGTCCCGGCCTGCGACTTCAGGTCGGCCAGCGCCGTGTCGGGGTCCAACGCCGCCTTGTATGGTCGGGCGCTGGTCATCGCATCGTACATATCGGCCACCGCCGCAATTCGTGCTACCAGTGATAGCTCTCTGCCTTTAAGGCCATCTGGATAGCCGCTGCCGTCCAGCCTCTCGTGGTGCGAGCGCACGAAGTCCCGCACCTCCGGCGAGAGCTCCAGCGACTCCAGAATGTGGCAGGCGACCATCGGGTGCGTGTCGATGCCGACTCGCTCTTCGGTGGTCAGGGGCCCCGGCTTCAGGAGGATCGTGTCCTTCACGCCGATCTTCCCGATATCGTGGAGGTAGCCGCCGATCTCGATCTCATCCGTCACTTCCTTCGGCAAGCCCAACTGCCGCCCAAGCATGGCGGCCAGCCTGCCGACGCGGACCGAGTGCCCCATGGTATAGGGGTCACGCGCGTCCGCCGCCGAAGTGACGGCCTTTATCGTGGCGAGATGGTACTGGCGCAGCCGCTCCGTTTGGTCGGCCAGGCTCTCCGTCATCTGGTCGAAGGAGCGGGCCAGCCAGCCGATCTCATCGCTTGAATGGACGCCGCTCCGCGTTTTCAGGTCGCCCGACGCCACCGAATGCGCCGCGTTCGCCAGTTTCAGGATGGGGTTGGTGATTCGCCGGGCCACCAGGTAGCCGATGATCAGGACGGCGGAAATGGCGGCGCCGAACACGATGGTCATGTTCGTGCGAGTGGACGCCCCCGCGGACAGGATGAAGTTCGTGGGCAAGCTCACCGAATAGAGGCCGACCGCACTCTGCCGGATCGTCAGTCTGCCGTACGCGAAGTCGTAGTTGCGATCGAACAGGCTGCGGCTATCGCGGGGGCTGGAATCCTGCATGTTGAGCGCGTTGCTCGCAAGCGTCGGGCTCATGGCCAGGTCGGCCCCCTCGCTGCCGCCTTGCGCGAGAGGGAAGGTGGAGGCGAGTGGGCGGCCGTCGTAGCTGTAGAATGTGACGTCCGCGAGCGCTTGGGACTTGACGTCGGCGACCAGCGAGTCCAGGCGGGTGCCTACGAGCACCGCACCGACGGTTCGCCCTTCGGCTGTCAAGGGGGCAGCCGTGAACAGGTAGAACCCGTCGTCTGCTTGTACCAGCGAAGCATACTTGTCGCCCAGCGCGTCGCCGCCGGCGAGCACTTGCTGCACGACTCCCCATTGGCTGGGGTCGCTCGCTGTCACTGCGGTTTGGGCGGCGGAAGGCTCGCCGTTCGCGATGTCCGTTAGCAGCTTGCCGTTGGCGTCGACCACCTCCGCCCGGTCGACCCGCTCGTTTGTGGCGAGCGGTGATATCAGGTCCTGAAGACGGGCTGCGTTCCCCTCGACGGCAGCTTGGGGTACCCCCTGGGTGAAGGCCATTGCTCTTGCGACTTTGAGCTGGCTCTGCTCTCTACGGACGACCGCATCCGCCGCCACGCGACCCGCTTCCGCCAACTGGTTCTCAAAGCGCTCCCGGAGGGAGCCGGCCACCAGTTGTGTGACCAGATAAGTGCCGACCACCGCCAGGATCACACATAGGATCGCGTAGGGCATGATGATCTTGGCTCGGACATGGCGCAGGGGCGAAGCGACCCCGGCGACGAGCGAGACTAGTCCACGTAGCGGGTTTGTCGAGCGCAAGGTTCTCCTCCACGGCATCTTAGGCCCTGCATCGGGATTATCGGCCGAACCGGGAGCTTAGAAAGAGGGGACGGAGATCAACCCTATAGGCTGAACTCGCCCTAAGGGATTGTGAAATCCGTCGCTTTTGCTGGCGGGCCCCGATGTGCTAACATGTGGCTTACGTTCCTCCCGCGCTCTTGGTGACTCCATCGGCAGAAGGAAAGACCCGTGGACGAGCAGGCGATTGAAAGGGCAAAGGACCACTTCGCTGCCCTCGTGAGAGAGCAGTTGGAGCGCGTGGAGCGGATGAAGGCCGGTGACGTCTGGGTCAACTACGCGAAGGCGAAGCCGCTAATCATCGGCGTCTGTGGCGGTGACGGCATAGGGCCCTACATCTCTCGCGATGCCCAGCGCGTTCTTGAGTTCCTGCTCAAGCCGGAGGTGGAGAAGGACGAGGTCGTCTTCAAGGTCATCGACGGGCTGACTGTCGAGAACCGCGCCGCCCAGCTCAAGGCCATACCCGATGGCGTGATGGAGGAGCTCAAGAGGTGCCACGTCATCCTCAAGGGTCCCACCCTGACGCCGCGCGCCGGCGATCCCTGGCCGAATATCGAGAGCGCCAACGTCGCTATGCGGCGCAACCTGGACCTTTTCGCCAACATCAGGCCGGTGCGTATCCCGTCCCAGGGGATCGACTGGACGTTCTTCCGCGAGAACACGGAGGGCGCCTATGTCATGGGGAGTCGCGGCATCCACGTCACCGAGGACCTCGCGTTCGACTTCACGGCGGTCACCAGCCAGGGCAGCGACCGGCTTATCAGGATGGCGTTTGAGTACGCCCGCATGCATGGCATCAACCGAGTGACCGTAGTCACCAAAGCCAACGTCATCAAGACCACCGACGGGAAGTTCCTGGAGAGCGCTAGGCAGATCGCCAAGGACTACCCCGAGGTCGAGTGGGACGACTGGTACATCGATATCGTCCCCGCCAAGCTCGTCGACCCCAAGCGGAGGGCGTACTTCCGCATCTTCGCTTTGCCCAACCTCTACGGCGACATCCTCACCGATGAGGCGGCGGAGCTCCAGGGAGGCGTGGGCACCGCCGGCAGCGCCAACATCGGCAAGCGCTACGCCATGTTCGAAGCGATTCACGGCACCGCCCCCCGCATGGTCGAGGAAGGGCGCGTGCAGTATGCCGACCCCAGCGGCCTCATCCGCGGCGGGGCCATGCTCCTCAAGCACATCGGCCTCACCGACCGCGGCCGGCGATTGGAGAGGGCCCTGGAGATCTGCGACACGTTCGAAAAGCGGCTCGTCGTCACCGGTCGTTCCACCGGCGCCACCGGCGCTGAGTTCACGGACTACCTTCTGGAAACCCTCCGCGAGACCGACCTCGAGCAGAGATGGCAGGACTACCAGGCGCGCCTGGGCGTCGCCGTCGAAGGCGGCGCGCCTTCCTAGGGTGCCCATCTGACGCGAGACCGCACGCTGATGGTGGCGAGCCGGCTCCTTTCCTCCTCGTGGCCAACCTCATCTGACCTTCTGCGCCGCGCCACAGGTGACGCCGCCGGCAGGGCCGGGGCCGATGGTGTGGACTTCCTATTGACCTGTCGGTAACAGCATGGCTAAGCTCGACGTTGCATAGTACGAATGGAAACACCTACCCTGCCTCGGGTCCGACTTCCCGCGCGGCGGGATCTTAGTCTTTTCCCCAGACCTGCTGTCGCTATGCTCGGCCTCGTCGCGGGCGTCGCGCTCCTCTATTGGGCGCAGACTTACTTCAGCCGGCGCGAGTTCTCCCTCTGGAGCCTGGCCCTGCTCATTCTCGGTGCCGCCTGCGTCATCGCCGCGGCGCTGAGCGTTGACTATCGCCCGCTGATCGCGTCCCAAGAGGAAAGCGCGCCGCTGCCGAGAGAGGCGTCGCCTCCCCGGGAGTGGACGCGCATGCGCATGTTCTCTCTGCTGTTTGCGGCCGTGTTCACGCTGATGGCCTTCGCGCTTAACGACCGGAACATGTTCAGCCCCCGGGGCGTGATCACCTGGTGGCTGGCGATTCTCCTCTTCCTCTACGTCTGGTGGCAGCCAGCCGCACGAACGGCACCCCTGAAGCAGAGACTGCGCGAGCTTGTCACCTTCCGGCGGGACAAGGCCCTTCGCATCGGTGTGACGCTCGCCCTATTCCTGCTTGTCGCCGGCGTGGCCGGCTTCTTCCGCCTCTATCGCCTCAACGTGCTTCCCGGAGACGCCGTCAGCATCCAAGCCGACATTGGCGACAAC
>JBEKDP010000051.1:0-10069 GCA_050014295.1 Dehalococcoidia bacterium
ACACGCCGATCGTGGTGCTCTCCGTCCGCGGGGCGGAGGGAGACAAGGTCACGGCCCTTGATCTGGGCGCCGACGACTATCTGACAAAGCCGTTTGGGGTGGAGGAGCTGCTGGCGCGCGTACGGGTGGCGCTGCGACATGCGGTCGGGGCGGCGGCCGGCACGACGGCGGTGTTCAAGACCGGCGATCTGGAAGTGGACATTGAGCGCCGGCGGGTGCGCGTCGGCGAAGAAGAAGTGCACCTCACACCTACCGAATATGACCTCCTGAAAGCCTTCATCATTCAGCCCGACAAGGTGCTTACCGACCGGATGCTCCTGCGCGCGGTGTGGGGGCCGGAGTATGGCTCCGAGGCACACTATTTGCACGTCTATGTCGCTCGCCTCCGCAGGAAGATCGAGAAGGACCCTCAGAGCCCACGCTACCTCCTCACGGAACCCGGCGTCGGATACCGCTTGGTCACGGAACAGCTCTAGCTTCCACGTTCGCTCCCCTGTCCCACACCGAGTCGCCATCTGGCCCTCGTCGATGCGCGGCCGCCCGACTCGTACCCGATATTGAGCGGAAATTTAGCGAACAGGCGCGTTTGTTTAGACGTTGTTGATGGGCGGCGTGCGAGAATCAACGTGAGAGTCGGTGTTATGGAAGCGGCCGGAGGGTTCTCCCGGGCAGCGGAGGTGATTATGACAAGTAAAGGCTCGGCGAATGGAACAACGGGGACGATGCGGACGCGGCAGCACCTGCTCTTGAGGCTGGTTCGCGGGGCCTGCGAGATGCTGGTGACGACCGAGCCATGGATCGCCAAGACCATCACGGTGTCCGGCGCGACAGAAGGGAACGACAGCCCGCACCTGGTAAGGAAGATGACCGTCCGCTTGGCGGAAGAGTATGGACTGAATGCCGAAGCCAGGGTCAACGGAAGGACGGTCGTCGTGCGGCTCAGCCGCCACGCCGCTGGCGTCGAGGATAGACGCGAAGCGGCAGCGGCTAAAGCTGGGGCGGGGCTATTGACTCCAGACAGCACGGTTGTATAGTTGGGGGAGCGTCATTGTCTGATCTTATCTACCTTGCGATCATTGTGGCCGTGATAGCGGTTACCATACTGAGCGTCTTCGCTGCGGACCGACTCTAGCCAGGGACGGCGGGCTATTGACTGCAGAGTTCGTGATCGTAGGTATCATCGCGTTTTTCGTACTGCTCTATCTCCTTTATGCTCTAGTTAGGCCTGAGAAGCTGTAGTGTCAGCATATGGAATCCTGCAGATCGTCGTCCTCATTGTTCTGCTCGTTCTACTGACGCGTCCGCTGGGCGCGTACATGGCGAGAGTCTTCGCCGGCGAGCGCACCCCCCTTGACCCCCTCCTCCGCCCAATAGAAAAAGGCATCTACTCCCTCTCCGGCGTCAACCCGCGCCGCGAGATGCGTTGGACGCGCTACACGATCAACATGCTGCTGTTCAACTTGTTCGGCATTTTGTTCGTCTACGGTATGTTGCGGCTGCAGCACCTCCATCCCTGGAACCCGGCAAACGCGCCGGACATGAGCCCGGACCTCGCCTTCAATACGGCCGTAAGCTTCGTCACTAACACGAACTGGCAATCGTACGTGCCGGAGACGGCCGCCAGCTACTTCTCGCAGATGGCCGCGTTCACGTGGCAGAACTTCGTCTCGGCGGGAACGGGTATTGCCGTGGCGATGGCGCTGATCAGGGGCTTGACGCGCCACTCGGCGGAAGAGGTCGGCAACTTCTGGGTTGACCTGACGCGCTCCTGTCTGTGGATTCTGCTGCCGCTGGCGATCATCATAGCGATCTTCTTCATGTCGGCGGGCATGATCCAGAATCTCGGTGGGCCGGTGGTTGCCCACACGCTGGAAGGGGCAACCCAAACGATCGCCATGGGGCCGGTGGCGTCGCAGGAAGCGATCAAAGAGCTGGGCACGAACGGCGGCGGCTTCTTCAACGCGAACTCGGCGCATCCATTTGAGAATCCGACACCTTTGACCAACTTTGTCGAGGTGCTGTCCATTCTGTGCATTTCGGCCGGCCTGACGTACACCTTCGGGCGCTACGCCCGCAACCAGAAGCAGGGATGGGCGCTCTTCGCCGCGATGATGATTATCTTCCTCGCTTCTCTGGGAGTGATGACGTGGAGCGAGCAGGCCGGCAACCCGAACATCGCCAACGCCGGCGTTAGTCAGGCCGCCACCTCGGAGCAGTCGGGCGGGAACATGGAGGGCAAGGAGGTGCGCTTCGGCACGTACAGCACAGTGCTTTTCGCGAACGCGACCTCCGACACCTCCTGCGGCGCCGTCAACGGCTCGATGGATAGCATGACTCCGCTCGGCGGCGGCACGGCGATGCTGAACATCGCTATCGGCGAGAACATCTTCGGGGGCGTCGGCACGGGGATCATGTTCATGCTCATCTTCGCTCTGCTGGCGGTGTTCATCGCCGGGCTGATGGTGGGGCGGACGCCGGAGTATCTGGGGAAGAAGATAGAAGCGAAGGAAATGAAGCTGATAATGATCGCGATTCTCATTCACGAGACGAGCATTCTCGGCTTCAGCGCGCTGGCGGTGTCGGCGGGGGCCGGCCTGGCGGGACGGTTGAACCTCGGCCCGCACGGGCTGTCCGAGATCCTGTACGCCGCGACGTCCGCCACGGGCAACAACGGCAGCGCCTTCGCCGGTTTGAGCGCGAACACCGCCTTTTACAATGTGACGCTCGGATTGGCGATGCTCATTGGGCGGTTCATATGGCTGGTGCCGATGATAGCGGTCGGAGGCACGATGGTGAGGAAGGCGTCGGTCCCCGAGTCAGCCGGCACTTTCCCCACAACCGGCGGCCTGTTCGTGGGCCTGATGGCGGCTGCGGTCATTGTGGTCAGCGCCCTTACGTTCTTTCCGGTCTACGCTCTCGGGCCGATTGTCGAGCACTTCTTGATGCACGCCAACACCCTGTTCTGACGGAGTATCAATGACCGATCCGAACCAGCCCACGCTAGGCGACGAAGACCGCATCTCGACGGCAGCGGCGGAGCCACCGCAGCGTAAGCGCCGGCAGACCGTCCCTCTGTCGTCCCTTGTGGGCCAGGGATCGGTTCAGGCGGTCATAAAGCTCCATCCGCGCTCGATGGTGCACAACCCGGTGATGTTCGTCACGGAGATCGGCGCCGTCATCTCGACCGTCTACTTCATACATGCGCTGGTGACCAGCGGCGCGGACATCGGTTTCCTCGGTAGCATCGCGGCTTTCCTGTGGTTCACAGTCCTGTTCGCCAACTTCGCCGAGGCGGTCGCGGAGGGCCGCGGCAAGGCGCAGGCGGCCGCCCTCCGCCGGATGAAGACGGAGACGATGGCCAACCGCATAGTCGACGGGCAGGTGCAGGTCGTGCCCGCCAGCCAGCTCCACCGAGGTGACATCGTGGAGGTCTGCGCCGGCGAGGCAATCCCCAGCGACGGCGAAGTGATCGAGGGGATCGCGTCGGTCGACGAGTCGGCCATTACCGGCGAGTCGGCGCCTGTAATCCGGGAGAGCGGCGGCGACCGCAGCGCCGTCACCGGCGGCACGAAGGTGCTGTCGGACGAGATCAAGGTCCGCATCTCGTCGGAGCCGGGCCAGACGTTCCTCGACCACATGATCGCTCTCGTCGAGGGAGCGTCCCGGCAGAAAACGCCGAACGAGATAGCGCTGAACATCCTGCTGGCGGGGCTGACGTTCCTGTTTGTTCTGGTCGTGATGACGCTCCAGTGCTATGCCATCTACTCCGGCGAGGCCGTATCGGTCACGGTGTTGATTGCGCTCCTCGTCTGTCTGATGCCCACGACCATCGGCGGCCTGCTATCGGCGATCGGCATCGCCGGGATGGACCGGCTGGTCCAGCACAACGTGCTCGCGATGTCTGGTCGCGCCGTGGAGGCGGCCGGCGACGTGAACACGCTGCTGCTGGACAAGACGGGCACGATTACGCTGGGCAACCGGCAGGCAGCGGAGTTCATACCAGTCGGCGATTTCACGGAGACGGACGTAGCCGATGCGGCGCAGCTCGCGTCGCTAAGCGACGAGACGCCGGAGGGGCGCTCAATCGTTGTCCTGGCGAAGAGCTTCGGGTTCCGCGACAGGCATGTCAGCGACTCGGAGGCGGTCTTTGTGCCGTTCTCCGCTCAGACGCGGATGAGCGGCATCGACTGGAACGGGCAGCAGATCCGCAAGGGAGCGTTCGACGCAATCGCGGCCTGGATAACGGAGCAAGGCGGCGACGTGCCCACCAGCCTGGGACTGATTGCCGACAACGTCGCCCGTTCGGGCGGGACACCGCTGGCAGTGGCACGCGACAAAGAACCGATCGGCGTCATCCACTTGAAGGACATAGTCAAGGGCGGCATCAGGGAGCGCTTCGAGCAACTGCGGGCGATGGGGATACGGACGGTGATGATCACGGGCGACAACCCGCTGACTGCCGCGGCGATAGCGGGGGAGGCGGGAGTCGACGACTACCTTGCGCAGGCGACGCCCGAGAAGAAGATGGAGTTGATCAGGCACGAGCAGGGGGAGGGGAAGCTGGTTGCGATGACCGGCGACGGCACAAACGACGCGCCGGCGCTGGCCCAGGCCGACGTCGGCGTGGCGATGAACACGGGCACGATTGCCGCCAAAGAGGCCGGCAATATGGTCGATCTCGACTCGAACCCGACGAAGCTGATCGAGATCGTGGAGATCGGAAAGCAGCTTCTGATGACGCGCGGCGCTCTGACGACGTTCAGCATCGCCAACGACGTAGCAAAGTACTTCGCGGTGATCCCCGCGATGTTCGTGGGCACCTACCCTGAACTGAACCATCTAAACGTCATGCACCTGCATTCGCCCCATAGCGCCATCCTTTGTGCGGTTATCTTCAATGCGTTAATCATCGTCGAGCTTATCCCGCTGGCGCTGCGGGGCGTGACGTACAGGCCGCTGGGAGCGGCGGCCGTCCTGCGGCGGAATCTGGTCATTTACGGCCTGGGGGGGCTGGCGGCGCCCTTCCTCGGCATCAAGCTGATTGACCTTCTTCTCACAGCGCTGCATTTGACAAGCTAGGGGGAATTCGAGATGTGGAGAAGCACGCTGACCGCGATTAGGCTCGCCGCCCTGACCCTCCTCATTATGGGCGTCCTCTACCCACTGGCGATGACGGGGTTTGCACACGTGGTCTTCCCCGACAAGGCGAACGGCAGCCTCATCAAGAGCGGCGACCAGGTGATCGGCTCTAAGTACATCGGCCAGACGTTCACGCGCCCGGAATATTTCCACGCGCGGCCGTCGGCGGCAGGCGGGGGCTACGACGCGATGGCTTCGGGGGCGTCGAACCTCGGGCCGACGAGCGCCGACCTGATGGACAGGATACGCAGCTCCGTCGCTGAGGTGGTGGCGGAGAATCCGGCGCTTGAGGCCGGTAACATCCCGGCCGACATGGTGACAGCCTCCGCCAGCGGCCTGGACCCCGATATCTCGCCGGCAAACGCTTACGCCCAAGTGCCACGCGTCGCGGCGGCGCGCAATCTGAGCCAGGAGGAGGTCAGGCGCCTCGTGGACGAGAACACGTCCGGTCGCGACCTCGGGTTCCTGGGCGAGCGACGCGTGAACGTCCTCGAGCTAGACCTGGCGCTGGACCGCCTGAACGAGGGACAGCCGCAGTGAGCGAAGAACACTCGGACGAGGGCGCCGGGTCTGAGCAGGGCCGCGACAAGACCAAGGAGGGGCGCGGCAAGCTGAAGATATTCCTGGGCGCTGTGCCCGGCGTGGGCAAGACATACAGGATGCTGGCGGAAGCCCAGCGGCGCGTGTCGCGGGGAGAGGACGTCGTCGTTGGGTTTGCGGAGCCGCACGGACGTCCGGCAACGGCTGAGCTGCTGGAGGGCTTCGAGCAGATCCCACTCAAGAAGATCGAATACCGCGACAAGACCTTCTCTGAACTCGATACGGATGCGGTGCTGAAGCGGAAGCCGCAGTGGGTACTCATCGACGAGCTGGCCCACACGAACGTCCCGGGGACTATCCACCCGAAACGGTGGCAGAGTATCGAGGAGATCCGGGACGCCGGAATCAACATTATCACGACGGTCAACGTACAGCACCTGGAGAGCTTGAACGACGCCGTCTATGAGATAACCGGCGTGCGGGTGCGGGAGACAGTTCCCGACTGGGTCGTCGACTCCGCGGACGAGATAGAACTGGTCGACCTCACTCCGGATGCGTTGATCAACCGCCTGAGACGCGGGGATATCTACAGAGGCGAAGCGATCCCGCGCGCATTGGGGAATTTCTTCAAGAAGGGCAATATCGTCGCGCTGCGGGAGCTTGCTCTCCGGCTAACGGCGGCGGAGGTGGACGACCAGCTTCAGGTGCTCGTGCCGACGCCGACCACGGCACCGACGAGGGCGGCCCACGACCGGGTAGTAGTCTGCGTCTCGCCACGAGAGGTATCGTTCAAGCTGGTACGGCGGGGATACCGACTGGCTCGGCGCATACAAGGGGACTTCATCTGCCTGCACGTGACAAGCCCGGAGCGGAAGATCGGCGAGAAGGAAGAGGCACTCCTGCGACAGATCTTCACCCTCGCGCGCGAGCTCGGCGGCGAGGTGATCGAACTCCACGGCGAGTCAGTCGCCGAGCAGATCATCGACTACGTAAATGCTAATCGCACGACGATGGTGGTGATGGGACAGTCAGCGACGAGCCGGTGGGAGGAGATTGTCCGCGGTTCGCTGGTCACCCGCCTTATGCGCGAGACGAAGAACACCGACATCGTGGTGGTCGCCGATTCCGAAGAGGAGCTGGAGGACCATCGCGTCTGACAGTACCGGTGGGCCGGACACAGAGTTGGCGGGGCCACCCAATAGAGCCCCGCCAACCGGCTACTTAGACAAGAACGACGCGCCAGCCGCCCGTCAAGCTGCCTTTTTGCGCTCCAGCGAACGCACGTGATCGACGGCTCGCCGGACCTCCGACGTGAACTCGTCATAGTCGATCTGTAGCCCCTGGATGTAAGTGCTCCAGCCGGCGCTCGACTTGGCGTAGTGAACAGCGTCCTCGATCTCAGCCTCGGTGGCGCCGTTCAGCTTGGCCATTTCCGTGTGGAAGAAAGCGCAGTAGCGGCACTTCGTCGCGGCGGCAACGCCCAGGCCGATGAGCTCCCGATACTTGTTCGGTACCGGTCCTTCCTCGATCTGCGTCGCCTTGAACAGCTCCCACTCCAACTCGATCGACCGATCCGGCAGCGCCCTGAGGAAGCCGGGCACGAATCCCAACTTCTCTTTGATGTCCTGATATACCTCTTGCCTAGTCATGGTAGTTGCCTCCTCCTGTCCTTAACTCCGTCTCTCACCGATGAAAGACACTACGTCCACAACGTTCAGGCCGCCAGGCGACGCCTCGCGCCTATCGGGTCACGACGACCAACTGTCACCGGTACGCTGCGTCGCGCCGATATCGGTCTGTGCGTGGCGGAGAACACGATCTCCCCGTCGTGCCATTCCGGCTCAGCAGCGAACAACGCGGCCAGCCGCCGATGGCGGGCATCCTGCTCAGGACTGTCAGCGTTGGCGATGTACGCCTCCTTGCTCTCAAAGACCACGGCCAGGTAATACTCGTCAGGGTTCTCGCCCGACCGGTACAGGTACTCCGCGACTGAGCCCGGCACGCGGTCTCCTTCAAACTCCCACATCAGGCGAATCGCTTCCGCCTCCCTGCCCGGCTTCAGTTGGACCTTTGCGATCGTCCCGTACATGCTGTCCACCTCCTCTTTGCTTTCCTTCTAGACCATAGCTTGCGCCAAGCCGGCCCGCAGCACAGTGAAGCGGTTCACACCAGGGGAAAATCGCCGGCCCGGATGTAAGGTGGCCCCGACTTGTGGTACTGTATTCGAGGGAGAAGCCCATAACGCGCGGAGGGGCAGCACGATGAAAGCGATACCGTTTCGTCGCCTGGGAGTAGTCACCGTCGCAGCGTTGGCCGGCCTTGCGCTCGCGGGCATGGCGCTGACCGCCTGCAGCGACGAAGCCACGGTGAAAGATGCAGCGCCGACGGTTGCGCCGCCCACGGCGACGGTCCAGCCGTCTCCGGCGGCGACGCCCCGGCCGTGGAGTTTCCACGGCCAGCGCGGCATAACCGCCGCTTTCCCGCCGGCCGACCTCGCCCTCTACCGCTCCCTTCTCCCGGCCCAGTTTGACATGCCCGACACGCCGATGGTCGCCATGGCCGTCGTCTACTACTACGACGTGACCCTCCCGCTCATCCCCTATCACGAGGGTTATGTCGTGCTGCAGTGCAAGTACCAGGGACGCACCGGCTGGTGCTTTGTGACCATGCCCGTCGACGACGCGACGTCGAACGCGGGCGGACGCATCCTCGGCTTCCCCAAGTACGTCGCAGACAAGATCGACCTGGCGGAAACGAACGGCGTCTGGGGCGGTGAAGTTGTGTATCAGGGGCGCAGCGTGATGCAGGTCACTTTCACGCCGCAGGCGGGAGTCGAGCCCACGACGGAAAGCAGCAGCGACCCAGGCCTGCCCTCCTTTGTCCTGGTACCACCAGGCGAGGGCCCGCAGGTCGACGAGGTAAACACAGATCTGGTGGGACCGCGGCAGACGGTCACCACGTCAGGAACGGCAACTGTCGCCGCGGACCCAAGCGAGGCGTGGGCCGGGCTCCTGCCGGCCGGGGGCTCGGTGTGGGCGATGCTCCAGGAGATGACCGGCGACGACTGGATCCTGGTGCCAACCCTGCACTAGCGGACCGTCGCGGTCGGGCGCCAGGGTGAGCCGGGGTGCGTGTCTCAGCGTCAGCGGGCCCGGAAGCTCTCCGGTATCGAGCAGGCTTCGCAACCGAGGCGGATCATCCGGATCGCTTCCTCTTCGTCAACCTCGCAGTCGACGCAGCCGTCGCGGGCAAGGGGGATGACGATCATCGACGGCAGCGCGAGTCCCTTAGCCGCCGCTTCTTTGACGCCGCTGACTCCCTCGGACAGCTCCTTGTCGCAGGCCACAGCGACGATGCCGCGCGGCTGCTTCTCCTCGACGTAGCGCAGGGCAAGCCGACCGCCCGGCGCGATGCATACCCCTTTGTACCCCGCTGCCAGCGCTGCCTCACGGAGACTACGCAGCGAGCACGGTAAGATGCAGTCGTCGGGACACTCCATGCCGGAGCGGGTATGGCGGCCCCGGCAGCCATCGCTGGGACGAAGGCAATGGGGCAAGAGCAGAATCCTTTCGGCCGGATCGATAGACGCGAAGTCCACTTGCACGTCAGTCGCTTGCATCGTTTGCCTCCTTCTGGACAGACTTGAAGGCCGCTAGCGCCAGGAGCGGGAAGTACGTCGAGTACAGCTCATAGCGCAGGTAGAACGCCCGCGGGAAGCCGGTGCCAGTGAAGTCCCTCTCCGGCCACGAGCCGTCCTCCTGCTGCGCCCTCATCAGGTAGTCGATTCCCGCCATCACACAGCGATCGCTGCCTTTCCCCGCCGCGACAAGCCCAAGCAGCGCCCACGCGGTCTGCGACGCCGTGCTCGGCCCCTGCCCCTTTGTCGACGGGTCGTGATAGGTGGCGCAAGTCTCGCCCCAGCCGCCGTCTCCACGCTGGATCCGCCTAAGCCAGCCGGCCGCTCTCTGAACGTAGCTCCTGCTCATGTCTTCGCCGGCGGACCTGAGGCTGGGAAGGACAAGGCCCGTGCCGTAGATGAAATTCACGCCCCAGCGGCCGAACCACGATCCGTCGGCCTGCTGCTGCTGCTTCATATACTCGATGCCGTCGCGGGCGACCGCGCCGAAGTCGCCCAGATCGCCCAGAAGGTCGAGGGCGTGGTTTGTTATGTCGGGGCTCGTCGGGTCGAGCGGCGTGATGAAGTCGGCGAAGGGAACGTGCTCCAGGTAGGAGCGGTTGTTGTTGCGGTCGAACGCCGCCCAGCCGCCGTCGTCGCTCTGCATGCCGACGACCCAGCGCTTGGCGCGCGCGATGGCGGCGGTCTTGGCAGGCTCGCGGTCCGCGGGGAGCTGCACCATGTTCAGGGCGCGGGCCACTAGCGCCGTATCGT
>JBEKDP010000052.1:0-9859 GCA_050014295.1 Dehalococcoidia bacterium
GTCGCGGCGAGCGATAAGTTCCGTCAGGCCTACCCTTCGTACGGCGGCAGCCTGGTCGCGCTGGCGGACGGGAAGATCGGAGGCGGACTGGGCAACGACGGTGATCGCGTGATCTTGCGCGACGCGTCCGGCCGGCTCGTCGACGCCATGTCGTATGGAGACGACGCCACGGTGCTGTCGCCATCGATTCCGGCAGTCGCTCCCGGTCACAGCCTGGAGCGTTCGCCACCGGGCCAAGACACGGATACCGCCGGAGACTTCGTTGACAACCCACAGCCCTCGCCGGGCAAGGGGATCGGTCCAAGGGCCGTCGCGAGCGTCAGCTTGGCGACACCGCAAGCCGTCAAAAGAGTGATCCCGGCGGAAGACACGCTGACGGGAAGCGGCTCCAGGCGCATTCCTCCGCTCGCTTGGGCTTCGGTCGGCGTTGCCGTCGCCGCCGCCGGCATGGGCGCCGGCACGGTCTACCGCCGGCGGTCGCGGAGCAAAGAGCAGCGCTAGCGCCGCCCCGCCTCCTCCGCTCTCCTTGTCCCCCGAAACTCGCGCCGAATATAATCGATGCGGGAGAGCATCGAGAGTGCAGGGAACGGACGCAGAGGAGAAGACCAGCACGACGACGCAGAGGCCACCCAGCACGATCGCTATCGACGGGCCGGGCGCCTCCGGCAAGAGCGCCACCGGCCGCCTGCTGGCGCGCCGCCTGGGCTATCGCTTCCTCGATACAGGGGTGATGTACCGCGCCCTGACCTGGTTCATAATCGAACAGGGGATCAGCGCCCAGGACGAGGAGGCGGTCGGCCTGGTGGCGCAGAGCGTGCGCATGGAGGTGGACACCACGCCATTGCCGGACGACACTCCGTCCCCGGTGTCGGTGAACGGGCGCAACGCGACACCGTTCCTTGCCCGACCGGACGTGGAGGCGCTGGTGTCGCTGGTGTCGCGCCTGCCGGCCGTGCGGGAGGCGATGGTCGCCATTCAGCGCCGGGAGGCGGGCCGCGCCGTCGGAATCGTCGTCGCGGGACGGGACATCGGCACGGTCCTGCTGCCTGACGCCGACCTCAAGGTCTATTTGGACGCCTCGCCGGTCGAATGGGCGAGACGGCGGCAAGAGCAGGCGCAGCAGCGGGGCGACGCGACAACGCAGGAGGACGTCTTGGGCGATCTGGCGCGACGCGACGCCATCGATTCGAGCCGCGAGGCTTCCCCACTGCGGCCCGCCGACGACGCCGTCATCCTCGACACGGACGGCCTGAGCCTGGAGCAGGTGGTAGAGCGAATACTGGCGATGACGCAGTGAGATACCTAGTCCCCTTCTTCTATTGGACGGGCCTAGCCGCAATAAGGGCCGCGATCTTCGTCCTCGTGCGCGTGGAAGTCGTGGGAAGGGAGAACATGCCTCTGCGCGGCGCCCTGATCGTCGCCGCGAATCACCTCAACAACGCCGACCCGCCGCTGATCGCCTCCCGCATGCCGCGACGGCTCGTGTATATGGCCAAGGACGAGATGTTCCAGTGGCCGGTGATGGGTTTCCTTACCCGGCTCACGGGCGCGTTCCCGGTCAAGCGCTCCGAAGCGGACATCGGCGCGCTACGCAAGGCGACGAAGGTGCTGGAATCGGGCCAAGTGCTGGCGATGTTCCCGGAGGGCACCCGCGGCATCGAGGCAAAGCTGGGGCCGGCACAGCCAGGCACGGCGTTGCTGGCATTACGAAGCGAGGCGCCAATCTTGCCGATCGCGATCACGGGCACGGAAGCGGTCCATTTCCCCAAGATCTTTCTCGACTTTTTAAGACTGCGGCGCCCCCGCATCCGAATCGTCGTCGGCCGTCCCTTCTTCCTGCCGCCGGTAAGCCGTATCAGCGCGGAGGAGGTGAGCCGCTGCACCGACCTGATCATGGGACGGATCGCGGCGCTGTTGCCACCGTCATACCGCGGCGAGTACGCGCAAGCCGGCGCCGCCGCCGAAGCAAATGCGGAAAGAGCCCCGTGAGCGCGAAGATAGAGATCCTCACGGCAAGCGACATGGGCTTCTGCTTCGGCGTGCGGCGCGCCGTGGAAATGACGGAGAAGGCGGCCGCCGAACTGGGGCAGATATCCAGCCTCGGCTCCATTGTCCACAACCAGCAGGTCGTTGATAGACTGCACAGGCTGGGCGTAGACGTAATCAGCGCCCTCGACGAGGCGGACGGCCGTCCGGTCGCCATCACCTCGCACGGCGTGGCGCCGCAGGTGCTGCGGGAGATAGAACGGCTGGGGCTCCCCATCATCGACACGACCTGTCCCATGGTCACGCGCTCCCAGCGCTGGGCGCAGCGCCTGTCGTCGGACGGCTTCACGGTCATCATCTTCGGCGACCCGCAACATCGCGAGGTGCGCGGCGTGCTCGGTTGGGCCGCGGGCAAGGGGATGGCGTTCCCCGACGAGGCGTCGCTCGACCGCGTGATCGACCGGCTCCCGTCGCGGCTTGCTGTGCTCGCACAGACTACGCAGACGGAGGCGCGATTCGCCTCTTTCGTCGGGCATCTCCTCGAGCTCCGGTTGGAGCGGATCAGGGAGCTCCGCGTGATCAATACGCTATGCAACGCAACCACCAGCCAGCAGGCGGCTGCCCGGGAGCTCGCACGGCAGGTCGATCTCGTAATCGTCGTCGGCGGCAAGGAGAGCGCGAACACCCGGCACCTGGCGGAGGTGGCGCGCGAGGAAGACGTGGAGACGCATCAGATCGAGTCCGCCGCGGAGATCGAGGCGGCGTGGCTCGAGGACCGCCGCAAAGTGGGGGTGACGGCCGGCGCGTCGACGCCCGACGAGGCGGTGGACGCGGTGGTCGCGCGGTTGCGGGAACTGGCGGACCGCTGATGGCCGATACACGGCGAACGTCCGGCGAAGGCGGCCTCATCTGTGGGGTGACGCCGGGCGGCCTCGCGGAGAGAATCGGCGTCCGGGCGGGCGACAGGCTCGTCGCCATCGACGATCATACACTGCGAGACGCCATCGATTTCCAGTTCTATGCGGCGGAGGAGCGCTTTCGCCTTGTCTTCCAACGCGATGGGAACCTCCGGGAGGTTGACGCCGCCCGACGGCCCGGCGAGGAGCTCGGCACCGAGTTCGAGTCGGCCGTCTTCGACCGCATCCGCACCTGCAACAATGATTGCTTCTTTTGCTTCCTGAAGGGCCTGCCGCAAGGGCTGCGCCCCTCTCTGTACCTCAAGGACGACGACTACCGGCTCAGTTTCAGCCACGGCAACTTCGTCACGCTGACGAACCTCACCGCCGGGGACTGGCGCCGCCTTGAGGAGCAGCAGTTGAGCCCCCTGAACGTCTCGGTGCACGCGACGGAGCTCGATCTGCGCCGGTATCTTCTGGGCAACCCGCGAGCGCCCGACATCCTGGCGCAAATGCGACGGTTGGCCGAGATGGGGATCAGCATCAACGCCCAGGTGGTACTCTGCCCGGGAGTGAACGACGGCGAGCATTTGGCGCACACGATCTCCGACCTGGCCGAACTTCACCCGGCCGTGCAGTCGATAGGCGTCGTGCCGGTCGCGGCCAGCCGCTGGGCGGAGGAACGGTTGGATACGGAAGGAAAACGCAAGACGGCGCCGACAACGCCCGCTTATGCCCGCGGCGTAATCAGCCAGGCGCGACCCTGGCAGCAGGCGTTCCGACGCCGTCTAGGAGTCGACCTGGTGTACCTGGCCGACGAGTTCTACCTGACGGCAGGCCGGCGGCTCCCGGCAGCCGCGCGCTACGACGGTTTCCCGCAGTACGAGAACGGGATCGGGATGACACGCAGCCTCATCGATGACTGGCGGCGCCTGCGGCGGCGGCTCGGGGCCGGCGAGCGCCCGGCGGGCCTTCCGAAACGCATGACTTTCGCCTGCGGGACGCTGATCGCGCCCGTCCTTCAGGGCATCGCGCGCGAGCTCGCGCTGCTGGCCGGAATCGAGGCGACGGTCGTTCCCGTCGAGAACCGCCTGTTCGGGCCGCGCGTGACGGTGTCGGGGCTGCTCGCCGCGGCGGACATCGTCGAGACGCTGCGGAACGTCATCCTCGGCGACCTCGTCGTCTTGCCGCGGCATGCGCTCGACCACGCGGGCGCCCTCTTTCTGGACAGCGGCACGCCGCAGGGAGTCGCGAAGGCTCTGGGGGCACCGCTCGCCTTTGCGTCCTGCATGAGCGACGTGTTGCGTTCCTTGCGGCCTGCGGTACAATAACTTCAGGCACAGAGCCGGACGGCCGGGCGGCACAACAGCCGTCCCAATCGAGGAGAGGGAGGCAGGACGCCTTGTGTGGCATCATCGGCTACGTCGGCTCGCGCGAGGCCGGACCGCTGCTGTTGGAAGGGCTCCGGCGGCTGGAGTATCGAGGATACGATAGCGCCGGCATCGCCGTCATCGACGGCCAGGGCACGCCCATCGTCGTCAAGTCGCTCGGCAAGCTGCAAAGCCTCGCCTCTTGTCTGGAGGACAAGCTCCCGCCGGGATCGATAGGAATCGGACACACGCGCTGGGCGACCCACGGCAAACCCAGCGACACGAACGCGCATCCCCACTGCGACTGCAAAGGCGAGGTCGTCGTTATCCACAACGGCATCGTCGAAAACTACCTCCCCCTCAAGCAGATGCTGCGGGAGCAAGGGCACCATTTCCACTCCGAGACGGACACGGAGGTGATCCCGCACCTCATCGAGTCCCATTTGACGGAGGGGATGTCGCTGGTGGAAGCAGTGCGCCGGACCGTCAAAGAGCTCGAAGGGGCGCACGCCCTGCTCGTCATCTCCAAGTGCCAGCCGGACACGGTGGTAGCGGCTCGCGTGGGCAACGCCGGCGGTGTCGTCGTCGGCTACGGCGAGGGCGAGATGTTCCTCTCCAGCGACCTGCCGGCCCTGCTGCCGCACACCCGTCAGATGGTCTTCCTCACGGATGGCGACGTCGCGGCGGTGACGCGCGACGGCGCCACGTACTGGCGGGGAAACGGGACCGGCAAGGAGCGCACTCCCCAGTCGATGCCGTTCGACCCGATGGCCGCGGCGAAAGGCGGCTACAAGCACTTCATGCTCAAGGAGATCATGGAGCAGCCGGAGGCGATCCTCGACACGATCCGGGGGCGGATCCAGTTCGATCCGCTGAGCCTCAGGCTCGAAGACATGCCGCCCGCCGACGCGCTGCGAAACGTCCAGCGCGTGGTCCTGGTGGCGATGGGCACCAGCTTGCACGCGGCGATGGTCGGGCGACACTACATCGAACAGATCGCCGGCATCCCGGCGGAGGTCGATAACGCCTCCGAGTTCCGCTACCGGGGACCGATTATCGGGCCGGAGACGCTCGTCATCTCCGTGGCACAGTCCGGCGAAACGGTCGACACGCTGGAGGCGATGGCGGAGGCGAAACGACGGGGCGCGCCGCAGATTACGGTGTGCAACACGCCGGGAAGCAGCGTAACCCGCATCGCCGACGGCGTCGTGTACACACGCTGCGGCCTGGAGATCGGCGTTGCCAGCACGAAGACGCTTCTTGGATCGATAGTCGCGCTGTATTTGCTCGCCTGCCACCTGGGACAGCAACGCGGGAATCTGAATGAAGAACGCCTGGCGGAGCTGTTGCCGCCCCTCGCGCGGCTGCCGCAACTCGTAGGTTCCGTGCTCGGGAAGGCGCGGGAGTACGAGGCGCTGGCACACGCTTTCTTCCGCAAGCAGGATTTCCTCTACCTCGCACGGGGCATCGAATACCCGATCGCAATGGAGGGAGCGCTCAAGCTCAAGGAGGTCAGCTACATCCACGCCGAGGGGTATCCGGCGGGCGAGATGAAGCACGGCCCGATTGCGCTCATCGACCAGGAGATGCCGGTGGTGCTGATCGTCGTGCGGGACGGGCTGCGCGACAAGATGCTCTCCAACCTGGAGCAGGTCAAGGCGCGGGACGGCGAGGTGATCGTGCTCGCCAGCGAGGGCGACGAGGAGCTGGCCAACCTGGCGGACCACGTCATCTACTTGCCGGAAACGACACCGCTCTTGATGCCCCTGCTCACGGTCGTTCCTCTGCAGTTGCTTGCTTACTACATTGCGGTGTATCGCGGCTGCGACGTGGACCAGCCGCGGCATCTGGCGAAGACGGTAACGGTGGAATAGAGCGCCTTCAGAGACCCCAGCCAGCCACCCATAGACTACTATGCAACATTCGGATTATAGTTTCCCGACGGCCACCGATTTTGCCTGGTTGTGCCGATAATTCCGCACGGGTACACGCACGGGACAGCTCCCAGGAGGTGCAGGTCGATGACAACTGAGCGAGATGTCGTAGCATTCGAAGAGGTGGGGAGAGGCGACATTCCTCTGGTCGGCGGCAAGGGCGCGAATTTGGGCGAGATGTTACGCGCCAAGATACCGGTACCGAGCGGGTTCATAGTGACGGCCAACGCCTATGGGCGCTTCATAGAGCAATCCGGCCTGCGGCCGAAAATCGAAGCGGCCCTCGATGGCCTCGACGTTCATGACAGCAACGCCCTGCAAAAGGCCTCTCGCGACATCGAGAAGCTGATCGTCGATACGCCGGTCCCCGCGGACATGGCGGAGGAGATCAGGCGGCGCTACCGCGCCCTCGGTGAGCCGCCCGTGGCAGTGCGAAGCTCGGCTACAGCCGAGGACCTGCCGGAGGCGTCATTCGCCGGCCAGCAGAGTACGTTCCTCAACGTCGTCGGCGCGGACAGGGTCGTGCAAGCGGTCAAGGAGTGTTGGGCCTCGCTGTTCGAGGCGCGGGCAATCTTCTACCGCTCTGAGAACGCCTTTGACCATATGAAGGTCAAGATCGCCGTCCCCGTGCAGCGGATGGTGCAGTCTGAGATGTCGGGCGTGATGTTCACCGTCGAACCGGTCAGCAGCGACCGCTCCAAGATAACGGTTGAGGCGATCGCCGGCCTGGGCGAGGGCCTGGTCTCCGGTGAGATCAGCCCAGACATGTACATCGTGGACAAGGCGACCATGCACATCGTCGAGAAGCAACTCTCACCGCAAGACCGGCAGCTTTCGCGTACGGGCGTTGGCGGCGGGAAGGGCATCGCCGACATCTCCTGGCAAGAGGTGCCCGCCAACTTGCGGACCGGGCAAAAGCTCAGCGATGAGGACATCCTGAGGGTCGCGGAGATCGGGAAGCGCATCGAGGAACACTACGGCTTCCCGCAGGACATCGAGTGGGCGAAGGAGAACCACGATATCTACATCGTCCAGACGCGCCCCGTCACCACTCTGGCGGAGGCGGCAGTCGCCGAAGGGGCGGCGGTGGAGGAGACGGCACCATTGCTCCTCAAGGGCTCCGCAGCTAGCCCTGGCGCCGCAGTAGGAGAGGTGAAGATCATCCTCGACCCCGAGCAGATCGGACGCGTCCTCGACGGCGATATCCTTGTCGCTGAAATGACCACGCCCGACTTCGTGCCAGCGATGAAGCGAGCGCTCGCCATCGTCACCGACCGCGGCGGACGCACGGCGCATGCGGCGATCGTCAGCCGCGAGCTGGGAATCCCCTGCGTCGTCGGCACGGGCGAGGCCACCAAGATCCTCCACGACGGGCAGATCGTCACGGTCGACGGGGCCCGAGGTGTCGTCTACGACGGCCGTGCCCAGGCCACCCTGACGCGCGCCGAGCAGGACAAGGCCGCCGCCACCGCTTCTTCCGCCAAGACGAAGACGCGTGTTTATGTCAACTTGGCGCAGCCGGAGCTGGCCGACCGCGTCGCTGCGCGCAACGTCGACGGCGTGGGGCTGCTGCGCGCGGAGTTCATCGTCGCCGCCATCGGCGAGCACCCGCGCTACGCTCTGGAGCAGGGCCGCGGCGAGGAGTTCACGGCCAAGATGGCCGAGGGAATGCTCCAGTTCGCCCGGGCGTTCGACCCACGGCCGGTCGTCTATCGCACGACCGACTTCAAGACGAATGAGTACAGCGGCCTCAAGGGCGGCGAGAAGTACGAGGAGTCGGAAGAGAACCCGATGATCGGCTACCGCGGCGCCTCGCGCTACATCCGCGACCGGGAGGTCTTCCAGTTGGAGGTAGAGGCGATCAAGCGGGTCCGCCAGCAGCACAAGAACCTGTGGGTGATGATCCCCTTTGTGCGCACGCCCGAGGAGATGGCCAGCGTCAAGAAGGCGCTGGAGGAGCTGGACCTCAAGCAGTCGGCGGAGTTCAAGCTGTGGATGATGGTGGAGATCCCCTCCAACGTCATTCTGCTGGACGAGTTCATCGACGTGGGCATCGACGGCGTCTCCATCGGCTCGAACGACCTGACGCAGCTCACTCTGGGCATCGACCGCGACAACGCCCGTCTGGCGAAGGACTTTGACGAGCGCAACCTGGCGGTGACGCGATCGCTAGAGCGGATCGTGACGACCTGCCGCCGACGCGGGATCACGTCGTCCATCTGCGGCCAGGCGCCGTCGGACTATCCGGAGCTGGCAGAGAAGCTGGTCGAGTGGGGGATCACTTCCATGTCGGTGAACCCGGACGTGATCGACCGGACGAGGAAGATCGTCGCCGCCGCGGAGGCGCGGCTCGGGAACAAGCCGTAGCGGCAACCCACTCACCGCACAACCGGCGAGAGCCGCGGACCACCGTCCGACGTTGAGTCGTCACGCACTGCGTGTTTTGATTCTGCGCGCCTCAGTCGACCGTGACGCCCCCAAGCGCAGAGCGCTTTTTCAGCGCGGGGAAGGGCTGTCTTCTTGACACAGCGTCACGGCGTTTGCCAGTATGGTTAGTACTTCATAAGGGATCGGGTGGTCAACCAGTGGGTCGACGGGTTGCGGTTTTCGTTCTGGGAGCGGCTGCCATCGGGCTTGCCTTCTTCGGTATGTCTTGTGGAGGCAGCGACAAAGCGGCCGGGGAGCGCATCCTTTTCCAGTCGAACCGGCAGGGTAAGACCCAGATATTTGCGACTGACGTAAACGGCTCCAAATTCACAAACCTCAGCAACAACTCCAGCAACGACTACTCGCCCGAATGTTCACCTGATGGCTCTGAGATCGCCTTCTCATCGGACCGTGGCGGCGCTCTCCAGGTATTTGTAGCGGATGCAGATGGAGCGAACCAGACCTCGATCACTAGTGGAAGCGCGGACAACTACCTGCCGAGCTGGTCGCCGGACGGTAAGCGGATTGCGTATACGTCAAGGCCCAGCAGCGGCGTTCTCCAAGTCTACGTCATGAACGCCGACGGCACGGGAGAGACGGACCTGACCAACGGCGCAACCGCCCCTGATTATGGCCCCGCGTGGTCGCCCGATGGCACGAAGATCGCTTTTTCCAGCGAACGGGATGGCCAGAGGGAAGTGTACGTGATGAACGCCGACGGCTCTGAGCAGGCTAATCTAACGGGTAGCACCGCAGACAACTGGTACCCCGACTGGTCGCCTGACGGCGGGTCAATCGCGTTCGCCTCCGACCGGGACGGTCTCCCTCAAATCTATGTCATGAACGCCGACGGCTCCGGGCAGCGAAGGCTCTCCGACGCCGCCGGCCCTGAGGTGTCTCCCGCCTGGTCGCCCGATGGCTCTAAGATCGCCTTTTCCTCCGAACGCGATGGCCACGACGAAATCTATAACATGAACGCCGACGGCTCAGGACTGAGCCGCCTGACGAACAACAGCGCCGCCGATCTCGTGCCCGACTGGTGCGTAAGCAGTCCCTGATTTGCCGTTTATGTCCCACCTACCGGAAGTGCGGCGAGCCCTCGAACAGAGGGAGGAGTCTCTGTCCCGCTTCGCCGCCCGCAGCGTGTGCAGCCGCGGCCGCGACCGTCCCGAGGAAGCATCGCTGGTCCGCCTGGAGTTTCAGCGGGACCGCGATCGCATTATCCACAGCAAGTCCTTTCGCCGCT
>JBEKDP010000053.1:0-12337 GCA_050014295.1 Dehalococcoidia bacterium
GCAAGGACCTGATGGAGACGGGCATCGCCGCGGTGCTGGTCGGTGTCGGGCCGAGCGTGATCTGCACGACGCGCGAGGTGCTCGGCATCGGCGTGCCGCAGGTGACGGCGACAATCGACTGCGCGGCCGCCCGCGACCAGTATCTCCAGGAGAGCGGCCGCTACGTGCCGATCATCACGGACGGCGGCATCCACGCCGGCGGCGACCTGTGCAAGGCGTTCGCGGCGGGAGCAGACGCGGTGATGCTGGGGACGCTGCTGGCGGTGGCGGAAGAGGCGCCGGGACGCGGCTACCACTGGGGGATGTCGGCGCCGCACGCGGAGCTGCCACGCGGCAAGCGGGTCAAGGTGGGCGTGCGCAGCAGCTTGAAGACGATCATCCACGGCCCCACTTCGCGGAGCGACGGCACTGAGAACCTGGCCGGCGTCCTGAAGACGGCTCTCGGCGTCTGCGGGGCGAGCACGATCCGCGAGTTCCAGCAGGCGGAGATGGTGATCGCGCCGGCGATCAAGACGGAGGGGAAGACGTTCGGCTCAGCGTAGGTTGCGCGGCCGCGCCGCTCAGCGTGCCTGAATAACCAACAGGCGGTCGAGGGCGGCCAGGTCCTTCTTGATCTCTACGCGCGCGCCCGGCAACAGCCTCCCAGCAATCTCCCGCATTCGATCTCCCTGATCCCAACCGATCTCGACCAGCAGCACGCCGTTGCCTTTCAAATGGCGAGGCGCTTCGCGTAGCAGCCTCTCGATGACCTCCGTGCCGGTGGGGCCGGCGTCGAGCGCCGACCGCGGCTCGTGGTCGCGGATCTCCGGCGGCAGGGCCTGCCAGTCGCTGGTCTTTACATAAGGAAGGTTGGCGACGATGAGGCCAGCAGGCTCCGGCAGGGGGTCGAGCAGGTCGCCGGAGAGAAAACGAATGCGGCCGGCAGGCAAGAGCCGTCCGGCGTTGCGCTCGGCGAGGGCGAGGGCCGCGGGCGAGGCGTCGATGGCGTAGATGACGGCTTTGGGCAGGCGCGCGGCGAGGGCGATGGCTATGGCGCCGCAGCCGGTGCCGACGTCGGCGATGACGAACGGCTCGTCCGCAGGCGCCAGGCGCAGCGCCTCGTCGACCAGCAGCTCCGTCTCCGGGCGCGGGATCAGCGCGTCGGGCGTCGTCTCCAGGTCGAGGCCGTAGAACTCCTTGTGGCCGGTGACGTAAGCGGCCGGCTCGCGGGCGAGGCGTCGAGCGACGAGGGCGTCGAACTCTCGGCGACGCTGGTCGTCGATCTCATCCTGAGGCGAAGCGAAGAGGCGGCTGCGGTCGAGGCCGAGGGCGTGGCGCAGGAGGACTTCGGCCTCCAGGCCGGCGTCGTCGATGCCGGCGGCGCGGAGACGGCGTTGAGCGGCATGGAGGACTTCCGCCAGCGTCACACGAGCTGTTCCTGGAGCAGGCGCGCCTGCTCGCTGGTGGAGACGGCGTCGATCAGGGGGTCGAGGTCGCCGTCGAGGATGCCGGGCAGGTTGTGCAGCGTCAGGCCGACGCGGTGGTCGGTGATGCGGTCCTGGGGGAAGTTATAGGTGCGTATCTTCTCGGCGCGCTCGCCGCTGCCGACCTGAGAACGACGCTCTTCCCCGATCTCCTGGGCTTGGCGCCGCTGCTCGAAGTCGAGAAAGCGGGCGCGGAGGACGGCCATGGCGCGGACGCGGTTCTTCCACTGGGAGCGCTCGTCCTGGCAGACGACGACGATGCCGGTGGGGATGTGCGTCAGGCGGACGGCGGTGGCGACCTTCTGGACGTTCTGGCCGCCGTGGCCGCTGCTGTGGAAGATGTCGACGCGGAGGTCCTCGTCGCTGATATGGACGTCGACCTCTTCGGCCTCCGCCAGGACGGCGACGGTGGCGGTGGAGGTGTGGATGCGGCCCTGCGCCTCGGTGACGGGGACGCGCTGAACGCGGTGGACGCCGCTTTCGTACTTGAGGCGCGAGTAGGCCCCTTTGCCTTTGACCTCGAAGATGATCTCTTTGAGGCCGCCGATGCCGCTCTCGCTGTGAGAAAGCACGTCCGTCTGCCAGCCGCGGTTGTCGGCGTAGCGGGAGTACATGCGGAAGAGGTCGGCGGCGAAGAGGGCAGCCTCATCGCCGCCGGTGCCGGCGCGGACCTCGACGATGACGTCCTTTTCGTCGCGGGGGTCGGGTGGGACGAGGGCGTGCCGGATGTCCTGCGTCAGCTCGTCGCTGCGTTGGGTGAGCTTTTCGAGCTCTTCGCGGGCGAGCGACTCCATATCGGGGTCGCCGGCCTCGTCGAGGAGGGCGCGTGTCTGGGCGATGGCGTCGGCCGTCTCGCGGTAGCGGCGGTAGAGGGAGACGATCTCCTCGAGGGAGGCGCGCTCTTTGGCGAGGGCTTGGAGGCGCTCGTAGTCGGCGGTGAGCTCCGGGCGGCTCATCTCCGCGGTAAGCTGCTCGTAGCGGTCGACGAGGGATTGCAGTCTATCGAGCATTGTCTTGCGTCCAATACAGAGCGAAACCCCGACGGGTCGGGGTTCGGGTTCCAGGTTGGCCTGATCATATCACAAGGGGAGCGCGGGGTCACCGGCGGTGATTCGGTCAGGCTCTCGGCTCAAGCTGCTCCAAGACCTCCGCAAGTTGGTGGTAGACTGGCGCCGTGCTGCCCTGAGAAGGCATCTTACCAATGCTCGCGGCGGCCTCAGCCAGCCTTCTAAGAACGGCCGGGATATCCTGCTCAGGAATCCCAGTCACTTTGGTTCCGCGGTAGTTGCTGAGGATGGCTTGAATTGCCTTGGGCAGGCGGGCCTCGTCGACGCACCCATCCGCTCGCAGATAGGGCAATCGCCAGGTCCTTGGGTCGGCGGCGTGGCCGACGTAGCCGAAGCAACGAGCCGGGATACCGTATTTTGGGTGAAGCAGCTCGGCCGAGCCATCTCCTGGGCAGGGCTCGGTCTCCTCGGCCACCGGCAGCGTTGGTTGGGGTGCGGTCGTGACCTCCTCCGGCTCCCGGTAAATGCCGTGGACGCTAAGCCACCAGAGGCAATCCGGTGGGTCAACGCTAGTGAGCGATGTGAGAACCCGGTCCTGCAGCCCTCCGTGCCGAACATCCGCCGCGTACAACATCTGGCCGTCGCTAACTGCGACACACTTCACACGCTGCTGATCCGCGTATCTCTGGGCCTGCTCTAGAGCGGTCTGCACGCTCTTGCGGTTCCAGGCAAGGGAACCGGGCCGCTTAACCTCCACTATCAGGTACTTGATCCCGCAATCACTGATCAATAGATCGGCGTAGCCGACCTGATTGTTAACATCGCTTAGGGACCAGTCGAGGACTTCGGTAAACAGGTCCTCCAGGATGTTCTCAGCAACTTTCTCTGCGGCGGTGCCATGCCTCTTTTGCTGCTCCAGCCGTTGCGCGCGCTTGCGCAGGAACGCGTCCCAGTTTGAGTGGATGCGCTCGACACAGCGGCGATGGGTGGCGAGTTCCTGGATCATCTCTTGAGAATCGTATTCTGGTTCGCGCCGGTTGACTTGTCAACAACGCACCGGCGCTGGGCCACCGGGACGGATCGATGGTGAACGGATGCTACAGGTCTGTCTCAGAACCACGAATGAGTCGAACCGCCTCCGACTCGGTGACCTGGCGCTGGCCGGCGTCCGCCATGTTCCGCAGTTGCACGGTTCCCCCTGCAAGCTCCCTTTCGCCGAGTATGAGCACCCAGGCGGCGCCGAGCGTGCTCGCCTGGCGCATCTGCGACTTCAGGCTGCGGTCGCCGGCGGCGAGCACCGTCGCTATGCCCTCTCGACGCAGCAGGCTCGCCAAGCGGACGGCGGCGTCGCGGGCGGTGGGCGTCTGGCAGGCGACGTAGGCGCACGGCGAGGGCGCAGGCGGCACGTCGGTCTGCTGCTGCTTCAGGTTGAGCACTATGCGGTCGATGCCGGTGGCGAAGCCCATGGCCGGCGTCGGCTTGCCGCCGAGCTCCTCGATGAGGCCGTCGTAGCGGCCGCCGGCGCCGATGGTGCTTTGGGCGCCGCCACCGCGCGGTTGTATCTCGAAGACCGTCCGCGTGTAGTAGTCGAGGCCGCGCACGAGATGGGGGTCGAGGCGGTATGGAATGTCGAGCGCGTCGAGGTAGCGACGCAGGGCGGCGAAGTGGTCGCGGCAGTCGTCGCAGAGGTAGTCGCTCATCGCAGGAGCGGCGGCGATGACCGGTTGGCAACTCTCCTGCTTGCAGTCGAGGAGGCGGAGCGGGTTGCGGGCGAAGCGGTCGCGGCAGTCGCGGCAGACGACGTCCAGGTAGGGCTCGTAGTGCGAGCGGAGCGCCTGGAGGTAGCGGGGGCGGCAGTTCGGGTCGCCGATGGTGTTCAGGAGGAGGACGAGGTCCTTCAGACCGAGGCCGGCGTAGAGGCGCCAGGCGAGCTCGATGACCTCGGCGTCGACGGCGGCGTCAGCCTCGCCGATCGCCTCGCAGCCAAGCTGCGTGTGCTGGCGACGGCGTCCAGCCTGAGGTCGCTCGTAGCGGAAGGCGGGCGAGAGGTAGTAGAGGCGGACCGGCTGCGGCAGGTTCGCCATGCCGTGCTGAAGGTAGGCGCGACAGACGTTGGGAGTGCCCTCGGGCCGCAGCGCCAGCCGGTCGCCGCCGCGGTCTTCGAAGACGTACATTTCTTTCTGGACGATGTCGGTGGTCGTGCCGGCGCCGTGCTCGAAGAGGGCAGCGTCTTCGAAGATGGGGGTGTCGATGCGGGCGTAGCCGGAGAGGCGGCAGAGGCGCTCCGCCGTGGCGATGGCGTGTCGCCAGTAGGGCTGCTCCGCCGGCAGGATATCGGCGGTCCCGCGAGGGGAAGAGAACAACGGCTGCTCCTATCTGCTGGAAGCCTGAAGTCGGCTCCAGCATAGCGAAGGGCTCCAACAGTGTAAAGCGAATGCTCTCGATTACAAGCGGGCAGGTCGATATGCTACAGTGGATACGGGGTTTCGGGTGTAGTTCCGATGGTTGCAGGCATAGACGAGCTTCTCGCGAAGACCGGCGGGTATTTGCCGGCGGACAGGGCGGACCTCATCAAGGAGGCGTACCGCTTCGCTGAGGAGTGCCATCGCGAGCAGGCACGGAAGACCGGCGACCCTTTCATAACACATCCCCTCGACACTGCTTCTACGGTGGCGGACCTCCAGCTCGACGCGTCGGCGGTGGCGGCGGCGCTCGTCCACGACGTCCAGGAAGACTGCGGCATATCGAACGCCGAGCTGACCAAACGCTTCGGCAAGGAGGTGGCGCAGCTCGTCGACGGCGCGACGAAGCTGGAGAAAATCAGCTGGAAGGCGCCCGGTGAAAAGATCGGCGACAGGGCGGCGCAGGCGGAGAACCTGCGCAAGATGTTCCTGGCGATGGCCAAGGACGTGAGAGTGGTCATCATCAAGCTGGCCGACCGCCTTCACAACATGCGGACGCTCTACGCCCTCTCGGCGGAGAAGCAGCAGCGGGTGGCGCAGGAGACGATGGAGATCTACGCGCCGCTGGCCAGCCGGCTGGGGATCTGGCAGATGAGCCGCGAGCTGGAGGACCTCTCCTTTCGCTACCTAAACCCGGAGCGCTATCACGCGATCGCCAATCTCCTCGCTTCCAGCCGGGCGGCGCGCGACAAGTACATCGCGCAGGTGGAGGGCATCCTGCAGAAGGAGATGGAGAAGAACGGGATTCAGGCCGAGGTGCAGGGCCGCGCCAAGCACCTGTACAGCATCTATCGGAAGATGGACAAGTACGCGGAGCAAGGCAAGACGTTCAACGAGATCTACGATCTGCTGGCGCTGCGCGTGTTGGTGGAGACGGAGGCGGACTGCTACCGGGCGCTAGGCGTCGTGCATAACTTGTGGCGGCCGATTCCCGGCCAGTTCGACGACTACATCGCGAACCCGAAGGAGGGGGTCTACCGCTCGCTGCACACCACCGTCCTCTGCCTCGGCGCGCGGGCGCTGGAGGTGCAGATACGCACGCAGGAGATGCACCGCCTGGCGGAGTACGGCATCGCCGCCCACTGGCGCTATAAGGAGGGCGGCAAGCCCGACCACCGCTTCGACGAGCAGATGGCTTGGCTCCGGCAGTTGCTGGAGTGGCAGCGCGAGATGGCGGCCGCCGACGACTTCGTCGAACTGGTGAAGACGGACCTCTTCCAGGACCAGGTCTTCGTGTACACGCCGAAGGGCGAGGTGAAGGACCTGCCGGTGCACTCGACGCCGATAGATTTCGCCTATCGCATTCACACCGACATTGGACATCGCTGCATCGGAGCGCGCGTCAGCGGCCGGCTCGTGCCGCTGAACTACCAGCTCCAGAACGGCGACATGGTCGAAATCCTGACGAGCAAGGCGCCGCGCGGGCCTTCACGCGACTGGCTCAACCCTAACCTGGGCTACGTGATGACGAGCCACGCGCGGGAGAAGATCCGCGCCTGGTTCAAGCAGCAGGAGCGCGCGGCGAACGTCGAGCGCGGGCGAGAGCTGCTGAACAAGGAGCTGCGTCGGTGGGCTCTGGCGCTGTCCGACTGCCAGGACCAACTGCTGGAGGCGTTCAAGTACCAGGAGATGGACGATTTCCTGGCCGCCATCGGCTACGGCGGCGTTAGCCTGCACCAGATCGCTTCGAAGCTGGCGCCGCTAATCCCGGAGGAGGAGAAGCCGGCGGAGCCGGCGGTCGAGGCGCCGCAACGGCCCTTCTACACGACGAGCGTCGAGGTGCTGGGGACGGGCGATCTGCTGACGCAGCTCGCGCGCTGCTGCAATCCGGTGCCCGGCGACCCGATCATCGGCTACGTGACGCGCAGCCGGGGGGTGACGGTACACCGGCGCGATTGCCACAACGTCCTGGCCGCCGAGGAGAGAGAGCGGCTGGTCGACGTGGAATGGGGACAGAGCGGGCAGCTCTACCCGGTGGCGGCGCGAATCGAGGCGTGGGACCGCGTGGGGCTGCTACGGGACATCGGCGCGATGGTCGCCGAGGAGAAGATCAACATGGCGGCGGTGCGGACGCAGGAGCACGACGACCGGACGGTGAGCGTGTTCCTCACGCTGCAGACGACGGGCGTCGACCAGTTGACGCGGCTATTGAGCAAGCTGGAGGGCGTGCGCGGCGTGTTCTCGGTCGACCGGCATATTGAGGGCAGCAGGCGCTAGGCGAAGGGGTGGCAACGCGGGACGGAAAAGGGGGAGAGCATGCAGAACATATTCCTGGTCACGCTTACCATTCTCGTCGGGCTGCTCTGGGCGGGGACGATAGGCCCGGAGATGAAGTGGACGGCGACGATGTTCGGGCTGTCGCTGATGGCGCTCATCGCTGAGGGCGGGCTGGCCGCCGCGCACCGTCGCAAGCCGCACTAGGTGCGCCGGATAGGTGCTATTTCAAGCGCGCACCTTCCGCGCCCGCTTGACAATCGCGCAAGCAGTGCTATAATCGCGGCACTGGTGGCTCGTTCCTGAAATCCTCGCTGTCTCGCGTTCTCGCCAGGCGGGCGATCCTTCTAGTCCAGGATGATTGGCTACTGCGTCTGAGGTACTGCGATGAGACTGAAGCTCTTGCTGCCGGCTCTAATAGTGCCAGGATTGCTCGCAGTTCTATTCCTTTCCCTCGACGAAACAGCAGGCGTTTCGCGCGCTGCGGGGAACGAACCATCAGTGATCTCTACTGTACTAGTTGGCGGAGGTGGTCGCCTTCACGACGTAGCCGTCAACCCAACCACCCACCGCATATACACGGCAAACGAAGACAGCAACAATGTCGCCGTCATCGACGGCATCACAAATGCCGTTGTGGCGACGGTTGATTTGGGCGCGTCTCCCTCGACGGTAGCCGTGAATCCCGCGATCAACCGCATCTACACAGCTAACTGGCAAGACAACAGCGTCTCCGTCATCGATGGCGACACGAATACGGTAGTAGCAACGATCCCGCTGGCCTCAGATCCGCGTTACATCGCGGTCAACCCAATAACCGACCGCATATACGTTACTGCGGGAACCGGCAGCGTGTTTGTCATCGATGGCAACACCAACACGGTGATAGCGACAGTCACCGTCGGCGATGCTCCAATGGGGGTTGCAGTCAACGGCACGACGAACCGTATCTACGTGGCAAACCGCTCGAGTTTCACCATCTCCGTCATTGAGGGCTTGACAAACGCGGTGGTGGCGACCGTTCCGATGCCTCTTGGGCCGGAGGGGGTAGCTGTCAATCCGGAAACCAACCGTATCTACGCGGCCATCGAGCATTCCAACATCGTCTATGTCATAGACGGCACGACAAACACCGTGTTGACAAACGTCAACGTGGGCGGGCAGGTCAGCGGCTTGGCAGTGAGCGCCGCGGTCAACCGCATCTACACAGGCAATTGGGATACCAATAGCGTCTCGATCATCGATGGCGCTACGAACACGCTGACAGCTTCAGTATCTGTTGGATCCAATCCCGATGGTGTAGCGATCGACCCGGCGATGAACCGCATCTACGCGGCGAGTTGGGGCGATGGTCGCCTTTTTGTCATCGACGGCATCACGAACACTGCGGTAGCGGCAGTGGCTGTGCACCCCGGGCCCCGCAGCATCGCGGTCAATCCCTCAACGAACCGCGTCTACACGGCCAATTTGTACAATAGCAGCATCTCCGTTATCGACGGTGTGACGAACACGCTGTTGACGACAGTTCCTTTGGGGTTCCGCCCCACTGACGTGGCGTCGAACCCGACCATCAATCGCATCTACACGGCGAACCAGGAAAGCAACAACGTCTCTGTCATAGACGGCAACACGAACAAGGTGGTTGCGACAATCAATGTGGGCACTCATCCTTGCGGTGTGGCGGTTAACCCGACGACTAACCGCGTCTACGTCGCCAACAGGAGTGACCGCAGCGTCTCCGTCATCGACGGTGATGCGAACGCGGTCGTGGGAGTTGTCTCCGTGGCCGGCTACCCTGCAGCGATAGCGGTCAATCCGGCGACAAATCTTATCTACACGGCCGACTACGGCAGCGACAGCGTCTCCGTCATCGACGGTAGCACAAACACCATGGTGGCGACTGTGGCAGTGCAGGGGGCAGCAGCCGTGGCAGTCAATCCCGCCTCGAACCGCATCTACGTGGCCCGCGGCACCACCATCGCCGTCGTTGATGGTCTCACCAATACAGTGACGGGTACGGTCTACGTGGGCGTCGACCTGATAGGGGTGGCGGTGAACCCTACTACCAACCGTGTCTACACGTATAACTTCTCGGAAGATAGTGATATTTCCATCATCGACGCTGTAGCGAACACGGAAGTGGATACCATCTCTTTGGGGTATGAATCCTCAGGTTCGGAAATCAAAGGCCTGGCAGTCAATCCTACAAACAACCGAATCTATGTGGTCGGCTACTACGGAGACACCGTCTCAGTCATCCAGGACCTACCGTTACCGCCAGTCGGCGGCATAGCAGAACTCCCCGACACGGCCGAGACACACTCGGAAGCCTCTGCCTCGGATGGGAGCCGCATCCCCGTCGAAGCCGGAGTGGCCGCTGCTTTGGCCGCAGGCGTCGTGGCGCTTGGCGCTGGCGGCTGGTGCGCGAGGAGGCGTTGGCGGGCAGGCTAGGACCGGCGCCCCCCTCTTGTTCAAGCCGGTCGGTTGTGCGATAACTGGGGGCGCATGCTCGCCAAAGTACTTTCCTGCGCGGTCGTCGGCCTCGATGGCGCCGTCGTCGAGGTGGAGGTCGACATCGCCTCCGGGCTGCCCGCGTTCTACATCGTCGGCCTGCCCGACACCGCCGTCCAGGAGGCGAAGGAGCGGGTGCGGTCGGCGGTGCGCAACTCCGGCCTCCAGTGCTCCTGGCGTCGGAGCAGATGGTCGCCGACCTGTCGAGCGCGCTGTTCCTCGGCGAGTTGGCGCTCGACGGGCAGGTGCGCCACGCGCACGGCATACTCTCGATGGTGGCGCTGGCGAAGGAGCGGGGGCTCGGCACCGTCTACGTGCCGGAGGCGGACGCGCGCGAGGCGTCGCTGATCGAGGGGGTGACGATCATACCGGTCGGCAGCCTGGCGTCGCTGGCGGCTCACCTCGGCGGGCTGCAGGCGATCGAGCCGTTCAGCGGGGATGGCGTCGAGGGCGTGGTCGAGGCGCCGGTCTGGCTCGGGACGGACTTCGCCGACATCAAGGGGCAGGAGCACGTGAAGCGCGCCCTGGAGGTGGCGGCGGCCGGCGGCCACAACGTCCTGATGTCGGGCCCGCCGGGAGCGGGGAAGACGCTGCTGGCGCGCGCGCTTCCCTCCATCCTGCCGTCGATGAGCGGCCAGGAGTCGCTGGAGGTGACGAAGATATACAGCGTCAGCGGGCTGCTGCCGTCGGACACGCCGCTGATGCGGCAGCGTCCGTTTCGGGCGCCGCACCATACGGTGTCGCACGCGGGACTCGTCGGCGGGGGACGGCAGGTGCGCCCGGGCGAGATCACTCTCAGCCATCGCGGCGTGCTCTTCCTCGACGAGCTGCCGGAGTTCGGGCAGGCGGTGCTCGAGGTGCTGCGACAGCCGATGGAGGACCGCATGGTGACGATCAGCCGCGCGCACGGGACGACGACCTTCCCCAGCAACTTCATGCTGGTCGCGGCGATGAACCCGTGCCCGTGCGGCTTCTACGGCGACCCGACGAAAGAGTGCACCTGCTCGGAGTCGACAGTGAGTCGATATCAAAAGCGCATCTCCGGGCCACTGCTCGACCGCATCGACATCTTCGTCGAGGTGCCGCGGGTGGAGTACGAGAAGCTGGCGGCGGAGACGGCGGGCGAGCCGTCGGCGACGGTGCGGGCGCGCGTGCAGGGCGTGCGGCAGCGGCAGGCGGCGCGCTTCGACGGCGGGCGCTTTACGTGCAACGCGGAGATGACGCCGACGGAGGTGCGCGAGTACTGTCAGAGCCGTCTGGCGGAGCCGGCGCGGGCGTTGCTGCGGCTGGCGATGAACCAGTTAGGGCTATCGGCGCGGGCGTTCCACCGGGTGCTGAAGCTGGCGCGGACGATCGCGGACCTGGCGGGGTCGGAGGAGATCGGGCCGCCGCATCTGGCGGAGGCGGTGCAGTACCGGCAGCGCGGCGCCTAACGGCGAGAATGACGTGTGATACTTCTGCCGACGGCTGAGGCTGAAAATGGCAAGAGAAACCCCATCACCTAGAATCAGGCAATTCATCGTTGCCTTCGGCATAGCCTTGGTGGGCGTACTCGTCATCGATTTCAGCCGCAGCAAGGGACTGCTCATCGGTGAGCCGCTAGCCCTTAAGGCTCTGGGCGTCGCCTTGATTATTCTGGGAGCGACCGTCAGAATCTGGTGCTTCGTTGACCTGCGCAGCACTTGGCGAATAGACCACCTTGTGACCTCCGGAATCTATGGCTGGACGCGAAACCCCATCTATCTCTCCTTCATGGTTATCATTCTTGGGGCAGCGTTGGTATCTCACGCGTGGCTCGGCTTCGCCTGGGCAGCGGCCAGCATCGTTACACTCTATCAACTGGCAAGGGTCGAGGAGTCTGACCTGGAGAAGGCCTTTGGTGACGAGTTCGTACGGTATCGGACAAGCGTCCCCCGTTTTCTACCCCGGCCGCCTAGGAACGTGCTTCCTTCCGGGCGAAAAACTGCTTAGATGCCAGAGCCGTCTGTCGGAGCCGGCGCGGGCGCTGCTGCCGCTGGCGCCAGCGACGCGGTCGTCGCCGACAGGACTGTATAGCTCGTGGACGTGAGGAAGATGGTCATCGTTCCTGTAGTTCGCTTGTTTCTCGGCCCCCTGGCTCGCGTGCCCCAGCAGCCTCGCCACTGGTATGACGTTATCGTTTGGTGGGAGCTTCGCCGAATTCCCTTCAACCTCATCGTTGGGATTGTGGGAATGGCTTGCGTCGTGTTGATCATCTACGTAGACACCCTTCCGCCCCCGTTGCCGCCGAAGGAGGCTGATTTTGACTACTTCGTCGCGACTGGCATGGGCGCGATTGTAGCCAATTTCCTCTACGCTGTCGGGTGGGTGTGCGAGATAGCCGTCAGGTCGCTGCCAAGACAGCAGATACCGTGGTGGCTCGGCCCCGCACTGTTCAGCGGGGTGTTGTTGTTGTCGCTGACACTCCCCGTCTTGGGGGTCGCTGACCACACCTTGTGGTGGCTCTCTCGCGTCGTAACGGGGGCGTAGCAGACCCGGATCGGACAGGCGCCGGGGCCTACGGCAGCAGTAGCCGCAGGTGCCGCCCTGCTGCTCGCCGGTGGCCGCTAGCGCTGGGGCGGGCGCTTCATCGTCCAGTAGTGCATGCCGCCGTTCGGCAGGTCGTCCTCAACCAGCACCTCAAAGCCATGCCTCTGATAGA
>JBEKDP010000054.1:0-9790 GCA_050014295.1 Dehalococcoidia bacterium
CCGCCGCGGCCTGCACCGTATTGATCACCGGCTGGACGTGATCCTGGGCGGCTATGGCGTCGCCCTGCAGGCTCACTATTGCGAATGTCACGTCCCCTCCGCTGCCGCTCGGCGCCACGAACGGCGACGCCTCCCGCGGGGCGCCGGCATCATAGTGCGTCAGAGTGCCGGAAACGATCCGCCTGCTGGAGACGATGGTGGTTCCCCCCAACGACTGTGTCTCGGACCAGCGCAGCTCTGTCAACTGCGTCATCAGGTTCACGACGGTCTGCTTGTATACGGGGTCGTCGACCGTGCGCGAGGCGGAGGAGAACACCACGATCTCCTGCGCCGGCACCTGCGTCGAGCCAAACCGGTCGCGATACAGATTAAGGGCTTTGCCCGACTCGCCGGGCACCTGCAGCGCGATATTGTTATCGGGAGCGACCATCGAGCAGGCGGCGAAGGCGGCGGCAATGACTGCGAGCCAGCCCAGCGCGATCGCGCGCCGGTGCCGAGCGCTCCACATCGCTACCCGCGCCGAGAACGACGCTTTCTGGTGTTCTTCAGATGCCGATCCCGCCATCCTCTGCATCATCTCTCCGACCGATTACCAGGCCGGCCTACGGGAATAACTGGATGAGCTTGCCGCCCTCGACCTGGCATGCCGCCAGGCCCAAGTCCTGCGCCTGGTCTGCCAAGTCGGTGGCCGCGCTGGTTCGATCACCGTACTGATCGAAGGCGAGGTGCCCCGACACCCCGTCCTGGCGGTTTGTCGCCCGCACGGAGTCGCGCAGTCGCGCCGGATCGATCCGCAACGAGCCGTCACTCTGCTCCTCCGCAACCTGCGCCACTGCGTCGAGCAAAATCGTTGTGGCGTCGGCATTGTGCGCCGTGAATGCGGATGCTTGCGGCTCGCTGCCGCTCACCTTCTTGAACGCCGCGAGAAAATCACCGGGCAAAGTCGGGGAACATCCGACGAAGTACACGCCTTCCGCCGCCTGAGCGCCGACCGGGTCGACAAACGTCAGCACTGAGGCGGCCGCGTCGCCAGCGCCGAACGGCCCGCCGTAGCCGGCATCGCGCAACTGCCGGTATAGGAGCACCGCCTCCGGATTGAAGCCGGCAAAACCGACAAAGCCAGGGCTTGCGGTCGCTATCGTCTTTGCGAGTGCGCTGAAGTCGACGTCGCCACGGTGGATGCTTTCCCGGGTCACGGCAACGCCGTTGCTCTCAAGTGTCTTGCGTGCCGCCTCCGCCAGGTCCTGCCCGTACGACTCGCCGTCGTCAATCACATAGGCTGTCGTGGCCTTTAGCGTTCCCGCGATGAACTCGCCGCCTACCTGTCCCTGGAGGTCGTTCCGATAGGACGTGCGGAAGAAGAAGCGACCAGCCGGCTGGGTCGTGGCGAGGTCGGACTGCGTGGCCGAGCCCGAGATCGCGACGATGCCGCCCTGCGCGTATAGCGGGATGGCGGCCTTCGCGCCGGCGCTGCAACCCGGCCCAACCACGCCGACGAGTCCCGTCACGCGCAGCAGCCTCTGCGCTGCTTGTGCCGTGATTTGGTCCTCCGTGCAGCCGTCGTCCTCGGCTCGGACTTCGATCTCGTGTCCCTTGAGTTGGTTGCCGTTCTTGGCCTTCCAAAGCACAACGCCTGTAACCACGGCGTCTCGGTCTTCGATGCCGGCCGGCGCTTCTGGTCCCGTGAGCGGCTCCGACACGCCGAGAACGATCGGCTTGCCCGCGGGGACGATGATGCTGGAGCTGGCGTCCGAGCGGACGGCCTGATCCTCAAGCACTTGCATGCTCGTGGGAGTGCCGCCTCCGCAGGCAGCGACAATCGACCCGAGCGCGAGTGCCAACACCAGCGGCAGAAGCGAATAGACGGAACGGATCGGGTTCACGTCCCAGACTGTATAGCAGCGCGGGCAGCCGGACAAGGGGGCAGATCACGGGGACAGGACACTAGATTGCAGTCGTGCGCTGACGTGAAGCCAGCATTGCATCTGTGAGCAGCGTCGTGTGACAATTGGCGCGACCGGTCGGCCGCCGGGTCGCGCCGAAGTCGATAGGTGTTGAAAGGGGGCCTGTGATGGAAGCCAAGACCTATCCGGAGTTTAGCAAGAACTACCCGCTCCTTCTGACGACATTCATGAAGAGGCCGGTTAACCTGTATCCGGACGAAGTCGGCGTCGTATACCGGAACTTCAGGACCGGTCAGACGTATCGCTTCACCTGGCGAGAGTGGTATGAGCGTACCTGCCGTCTTGCCAACGCCCTGGTTGCGCTGGGTGTCCGGCCGGGGAAGCCCGGCGAGCCCGGAGATCGAGTCGCCACAATCGCGCTGAACCACAACCCCCATCTCGAGCTATACTACGCAGTTTCCTGCATCGGGGCCGTGCTGCACCCGATCAACATGAGGCTCTCGCAAGACCACATGGTCCACACGATCAACCATGCCGGAGACAAGGTCTTGTTCTTCGATGACCTGTTCCTGCCTCTGGTCGAGCAGATATACGACCGCATCAAGGGTACGGTTGACAAGTTCGTTTACATCTCGGATCAGCCCGGCAAGCCCGAGACGAAGATCGAGAACCTCTACAGCTATGAGGAGCTAATCGGCAAGCAGCCCCCTCAGTTCGACTGGCCGATGCTCCACGAAGACGCGTACGCCACGCTCTGCTATACGACGGGAACGACGGGACTGCCAAAGGGCGCGATGTTTACCCACCGGGCGCTCTATCTCATGACGCTGCACTTCATCACCCTGGGAGTCCTCAACAACGACCCGGAGCGCGAGCACGTCGACGAGTCCGGCGTGACCCTGCTCAACATTCCGCTGTTCCACATCCACGGCTGGGGCGCCCCCTATCTGTCCGTCTTCACGAGCACCACGCTGGTTCTGCCGGGAGCGTTCACCGTCGAAGGGTTCTGCGAGCTCGTGCAGAACGAGAAGGTCACCAGCACCCAGTTGGTCCCCACCATGCTCGCCATGATCATTGAGTACCCCGACCTGGCGAAGTACGACCTGAGCAGCCTGACGGGGTGCATCGTGGGCGGCGCTGCCTTGCCCATGGGACTGAAGAAGAAAGCGGAGAAGATAATACCCTTCCGAACCGCTTCAGGCTACGGCATGACGGAGACCGCTCCCACTACAATAATGGCCTTCATAAAGAAGACCGACGCCGGTCTGCCGAAGGAGGAGTTGGAGAAGCTCGCCGTTAAGACGGGAATACCCATGCCCGGCATCGAGGTGGAGGTCGTGGATGAGAACCTGCAGCCCGTGCTGCGCGACGACTGTACCCTGGGCGAGATCGTGATTCGAGGGCCCTGGGTCACCGAGCAGTACTACAAGGACCCGGAGAGGACCGCGGAGGTCTGGCGCGACGGCTGGTTCCACTCGGGCGACGTGGCCAAGGTCGATAAGGACGGCTACATCACGATCGCCGACCGGATATCGGACATGATCAGGAGTGGCTCCGAGATGGTGCCGACCGTCCTCCTAGAGAACATCATCGCCTCCGCCGACTTCATTCTGGAGGCGGCGGTCGTCGGCGTCCCCGACGACAAGTGGGGCCAAAGGCCAATGGCTCTCGTCACTCTCTGCCCCGGGGCTACCGAGACCGAGGAAGACGTGATCCAGCATCTTCAGACGGAGGGCGTCGACAAGGGGAGAATCATGAGGTGGATGCTGCCGGACTTCGTGCTGATTACCAACGACATCCCGAAAACGAGCGTCGGCAAGTTCAACAAGCTTGCGATCTGCCAGGACATCAACGAGTTCGTCGTCA
Source organism: Dehalococcoidia bacterium (assembly GCA_050014295.1). GTDB lineage: Bacteria > Chloroflexota > Dehalococcoidia > DSTF01 > JALHUB01 > JBEKDP01. The sequence goes on from JBEKDP010000054.1 coordinate 3,771, forward strand.
AGGCCAAGCGCATGAGATCGGCGATGGCGGAGTAGGGATCGGCTCGGGGCGGAGGCATCGATGTCCATGTCTGATGTCACTCATCGGTTGATCGCGGCAAACGGGATCAACATTCACATTGCCGAGCAGGGCCAAGGCCCGCTTGTTCTCCTGCTGCACGGCTTCCCGGAGCTGTGGTACTCCTGGCGCCATCAACTTCCGGCGCTGGCTGATGCCGGCTACCACGCGGTCGCTCCCGACGTGCGTGGCTACGGCCGCTCGGACGCCCCGCAGCCGGTTGAGGCCTACTCGATGCGAAACCTCACTGCCGACGCGGTCGGCGTGCTCGACGCTCTCGGCGTCGACAAGGCGGTCGTCGTCGGCCACGACTGGGGCGCGCCGATTGCCTGGCATTGCGCCCTGCTATACCCGGAACGCTTTTCGGCCGTTGTCGCGCTCAGCGTGCCGTATACGCCGCGCTCGCGGACGCCGCCCATCCAGGCGTTGAAGCGGGCATTCGCCGACAACTTCTTCTACATCCTCCACTTCCAGGAGCCGGGAGTAGCTGAGGCCGAGCTCGAAGCAGACGTCCGGAAGTCATTGCGCTCCGTGCTGCACACTTGGTCGGGCGACGCGCCGAAGGGCGCCGCGTTCACGCCGAAGCCGAAGAGCGGGAAGTTACTCGAGGAGATGGCAGCCCCCGACCGGCTGCCCCAGTGGCTGACGGAGGCGGACCTGGACTACTACGTCGGCGAATTCGAGCGCACCGGCTTTCGCGGTGGACTCAATCGCTACCGCAACATGGACCGCGACTGGGAGGAATTGGCTCATTTAGAAGGCGCCGAAGTGCAGCAACCGGCACTGTTCATCGCCGGCGATACTGACCCCGTACTCGGTTTCACAAGGACGGACGCGATGACGACGCACGTACCGGGCTTGCGCAAAGTGGTCATGCTTCCGGGTTGCGGTCACTGGACGCAGCAGGAGCGTCCCTCCGAGGTCAACCGGGAGCTCCTCGAATTCCTGGCAACACTTGAGCTCTCAGACCCTTTAGCCCGCTAAGCCACGCTGAGCCGCGAATGGCCGTCAGTTGCGCCTGTCGCTACTCGGCGATATGTCCAACGAAGTAGCTCCCTAATCTCGTCCGCATTTTCTTGCCTGCAACCCTTGACAACGGCAGGAGTGAGCGGTAAGATATGGCGAGATAGAGCGCGATATATCGCGATACCAAAGGAGAACAGCAATGAATCGACGTTGGTTTGACTTCGACCGGCTTCACGGCCATCTCTTCGAGAGGGGGGACCTCAAGTACGTAGTTCTCCAGCTCCTGAGTGAGCGGCCGGCGCACGGCTATGAAGTCATCAGGGCCCTGGAAGAACGGTCCAGCGGCATGTACACTCCAAGCGCTGGGGCAGTATACCCGACTCTCCAGATGCTGGAGGACCTGGGCTACGTCACGGCTGTGCAGCAAGACGGCAAGAAGGTCTACTCGATTACCGACGAGGGGCGTAGCTTCCTGGTGGAACAGAAGGACGTCGTTGAGGGCATCCGGTCCCGCACCAAGTCCTGGTGGAATCCGCACCTGAGGAGCGAGTTGCACGACATGAAACACGAAATGCAAGACCTCGGCAGGACGCTCGGCCGCCGCTCCGGGCGACGGTTGACGGAACCAGAGACCATCCGGCGAATACGTGAGGTAATAGGACGTGCTCGCAAGGAAATCGAGGATATTCTACGTGAGTAGAGGAGAGTGCTCCATGAGTGCGACTGTCCAAAGTAACGACAGGCTGAGTGGCGGCGAGGGACGCCAGGCGAGGTTTCTCTTCGGCGGTATGTATAGAGCCGTGCTCGATGCGATTGGCCACCCCCAGGACGGAAGCGTGATCCTCGACGTCGGCTGCGGTGCGGGATGGCTGCTGTCTCAGGCCCGCAAACGATGGCCGGCTGCGAAGCTTATGGGAGCGGATCCCTCGGAGAAGGCTCTGGAAGCGGCGCGCGAGATTGTGCCGGACGCCACGTTTGTTCTCGCCCCGGCCGGCTTCCTGCCGTTCCCGGACGGATCGGTTGACGCTGTCGTGAGCACGCTTTCCCTCCACCATTGGAGCGACCAGGAGGCCGGGTTGCACGAAGTGGGCCGCGTGCTCCGCCCGGGCGGCCTGCTGGTAATTGGCGACCTCACCCTGCCGAATTGGATCAGCCGTCTGGCCCATCACCACCGCTTGGCCAGCCGATGGGAAGTGCGCACGCTGTTTGAAGGCGCGGATATTCGGGTCGTTGAACAGAGGGCCATGTATCTTGGTGCGGTAACGCTGACCGTCGGCAGACGGCAAGAATAAGGGCCGGCCAGGCGCCATGCGACCTACTTGGGCTGCGTCTGAGAGCCCGGAGGCGGCGTGGGCGTCACGCACTCGGTCGTCGATTCGAAGCCGAAAGGCTCGCCGAAGGGCTGCCACCTGAACGTCGGCGGGTTCGTCGAACGGTCGACGGTGGCCCTTACGTAGACCTCCACCTCGGCGGGCCGGTGGTCTGTCGGCGTCGTGCTCGAAGGCGTAAGGCAGGTGGAGCAAAGATAGTTGCAGACGGACTCAGCCGCGCCCAAGAACGATTCTCGTGTCGGGTTTGGCCCTGCCTGCTCGAGCAGGCCGACCATAGCTTCGGAGATCGTCTGTCCGACAAGCGTGAGGTTGTCGGGCGTGATGCTGGGAGCGTACTGCGCCATGATCTCGTGGTGCCTCGCCACGCCCGGGACCTCAGTCTCGAAGGCCTGATGGCCGAACACTACCGTCACCGCACCTTCGATGTTGTCGTAGCCGGCCAGCGTGGCCGTGACTTCGGCGGCATCGACGCCGGTGAGGACGACGGGAACGTTCCATCTCAATGTCTCGCGAGTGGTCTTGAAGAGGCTGGCGGCCTGGACGGGCGTGGCCACCAAGGCGATCACGTCGACGTTCTCTGCCTTCAGGCGCTGGACCTGCCCTGTGATGTCCGTCTGCGTCTCGTCGTAGTACTCGACGGCGATCTCCATGTGGGCGCCCTGCTCGTCAATCCCCGTCCTTAGTCCCTTCTCCTCCTCCTTGCCGAAGTCATCGTTCTGGGCGATGATTCCAAGCTTCCTGCCGTCGTAGTTGTCGGCGATATACTTGCCGAGAATGCGCCCCTCGGTGATGTAGTCAACGAGGAAGCCAAAACGAGTGCGAACAACTGGATCCGTCCACTTCGGATCGCCGTCCAGGACATACATGTTAGGGATGCCTCTCTCCTCCAGGTACTTCCAGACGGCGCTGTTGGTGTCCAGCCCCAGACTACCCTGGATCGCGAACACGTTGTCTTGTTCCACTAGTTTTCGCACGGCTTCGGCGGCAACAGGTGGAGAACCTTGTTGATCCTCGACGATCAGACGTATCTTGCGGCCGTAAACGCCGCCCTGGTCGTTTATGTAGTCGTAGTAGGCCTTCATCCCTTCGGCGATGGCAATCCCCCAGGCAGCTCCGACGTTTTGGCTCAGAGGGAGAAGCGTACCGATCTTGATCTCGGTATCCGTCACGCCGGCGTTCGCAGCGGTCCCGCTTCCCCCGGCCGTCGCGATGGCCGTGACTGCGCTCCCCTTTTGGCACGCAACCGCTGGCAGCGCGACCGCCACCAGCGCTGCCAGGAGGATCAACCGCCACCGCTTGAACGCCGTTCGCATCCTAGTTCACGTCCGCTTGGTCGACACTTTTTGACCTGGCCAGACCTTCCACCAGACGGTACCATATGAGGCGGATCGGCTCCAGGATTCCCGACCGCCGGGCCGCCGGCGCAACTCTCTCGCGGCCCGGAACGGCGCTTGAAAACTCCTGGCCGGTATGCTAGCTTTAGGTTATGAGCGACGCAGTTATTGTCGTCGAGGGCCTCAGCAAGCGATTCGGCGGGGTTGTGGCGCTTGACGACGTGAGCTTGCAGGTGGCCGGTGGCACTGTGTTCGGGCTTCTCGGCCCGAACGGCGCCGGCAAGACCACCGCGGTGCGAGTGCTGACGACGATCATCCGGCCTGACGGCGGTCGGGCGTCTGTCCTCGGGCACGACGTGGTCAGAGAGGCCGCCGCTGTCCGCTATCGCATCGGGCTCGCGGGCCAGAACGCCGCCGTCGACGGCAACCTGAGTGGGCGCGAGAACCTCCGTTTGATCGGCCGCCTGACTCAACTTCCCCGTGACCGGATCGCCGGCCGGGCCGACGAGCTCTTGGAGCGCTTCGGACTGGGATACGCGGCCGATCGGCTGGTTCGGACCTACTCCGGCGGCATGCGGCGACGGCTCGATTTGGCCGCGGCCCTGGTGCATCATCCGGAAGTGGTCTTCCTCGACGAGCCAACGACAGGCCTCGACCCTGAAGGCCGCCTGGAGCTGTGGGACATTATTCGTGAGCTCGTGTCAGATGGCACCACTGTGCTGCTAACGACTCAATACCTTGAGGAAGCCGACCGTCTGGCGAATCGGGTCGCCGTTGTCGACTTGGGGCGGGTGATCGCGGAAGGGACGCCGGCGGAGCTAAAGGCGCGGTTGGGGAGCACGGTCCTTGAGGTAGGGCTGGCCGACGAAGCCGAAGCCCTGCGCGCGGAAGCGCTCCTGGCGCCCATCGGTGTCGAGCGTGACGGCAGCACGATTTGCCTCAGAGGCCACGACGGCCCTGGCGTTTTCATTGACGCGCTGTGTTCCCTGGAGAGCTTCGGCTTGAACCCGACGACCATGGCCGTTCGGGAGCCGAGTCTGGACGACGTGTTCCTGAGGCTGACGGGCAAGCATGTCGAGTCGGACGGCGGCACCGATCCTCAAGAAGTCACCGGAGGCCCCACATGACTTCAACCTTCGCTACTCCGGCGCGGCCAATTGGACGGTACGGTATCGGCCGCGTAGTCGGCGCCGGGTCGGATATCTTAGCGGTGGCCGGCCGTAACCTCCTCACCTATCGTCGGGTGCCCCAGTTACTGGTCTTCTCGACAATCCAGCCGGTGGTGTTCGTGCTCTTGTTCCGATATGTGTTTGGCGGCGCGATCAGAGTTCCCGGCGTCAGCTACGTGGACTACCTGATGCCAGGCATATTCATCCAAACAGCCGTCTTCGGTTCCTTGGGCACGGCGGTGGGCCTGTCCACGGACCTGAACACCGGTTTGCTGGAGCGCTTTCGGTCCTTGCCGATGGCCCGCTCCGCCGTGCTCGCCGGTCGAACGGCAGCCGACCTTACGCGAAACCTCTTCGTGGTGATGCTCATGGTCGCTGTCGGCTTCGCCGTTGGCTTTCGGGTGCATACCGGTCCGGGAGCGTTTATCGCCGCTATCGGGCTGGTGCTGCTCTTCGGCTACGTCCTTTCGTGGGTGTTGGCCACCGTCGGCCTCGTCGTCGGTGACCCGGAGGCGGCGCAGGCTGCCGCGTTTCCCGTGATCGCCCCATTCGTTTTCGCCTCGTCGGCTTTCGTGCCCGTAAGCTCCATGCCCGCCTGGTTGAGGGTGTTTGCCGAGCATCAGCCGGTGTCCGTGACGACGTCCGCCGTACGGACGCTCGTCCTGGGCGGGTCGGCGGGTCCTGAAGTACTCAAGACGTTGGCTTGGAGCGCCGCGATCCTACTCGTGTTCGTGCCTCTGTCGGTGTGGCGCTATCAGCGGACGGCCTAAGCGCGATTCCGCGCGAAACGGGCCCTTCCTCTTGGCGACTCATTGCAGCCATCAGCGCGCATCGCTATACTCGACGACGGGCGCGGGGGTAGCTCAGCGGTAGAGCTCCTGCCTTCCAAGCAGGATGTCGCGGGTTCGAATCCCGTCCCCCGCTCCAACGTTCTCCCACGGCACGTTAGATAGGAAGCCCGGCGTTTAGCCCGGCCCTTTCGTGGCGCAGATCGGTGACCATCTACTTCTCGGGGAGCGGGGGATGCGCCTTTGGTGCAGGACCCGCCAATCAAGTGGTCTGCCCAGGCTTCCCCACAGCCCATACAAATCCATCTCCTGCAGATCCGGCGCAGGAATGAGTACCGGCTCCGTGAGCGATTGCACGTACTCGGGGCTCACGCC